>NZ_CALHHT010000060.1 GCF_938031315.1 uncultured Campylobacter sp. | reverse complement strand
CGAAATTACGCTTGGCAGCAGCAAAGAACGCAGCGAAATTTTAAGCATCGAAGAATACGTAAAGCTCACGATCGTAGCGCACCAAGACGAGTATTTCGACTCCGATCTGGCGGCGGCACTTGGGATTTCGCGAAAATCGCTTTGGGAGAAAAGGAAAAAATATGGCATCGCAAGAAAAAAATAGCCGCGCGCGCTCGGTATGGATCGCAGACGGGACAGAAATTTCACGCGATACCGGCAATTTGCACGAAATAAAACCGCTTGAAAGCGAAGGAATTTCAAATAGCACAAAAATTCTAAACGCCGCAAAAGCTTCGAGCGACGCGGCGCTAAATTTTTTAAAGGCAAAGCAAAATTTAAAAGCAAAGCGCAATTTAAAAACGGTGCGAAATTTAAAAGCGTCAAGGGCTGGCGATGCTAGAAAAGATGAGATGCAAGCTAAGGGAGCGGCATGGAATTTAAAGGCAGAGCAAGCCGGAAGCGAGAGCAAAGGCGCAAATAATAGCGCAACGCAAATCCGCAAGATAGAGATCTCGCGCTCCGACCTAAACGTCCTGAGCCTGCTCGCAAACGGCGCTTTCGGCAAGAGCTGCGAGCTACTGCGCCCAAGCAAGCTTAGCATCTGCGGTATAAATTTCGTTTTTTCCTGCGCGGACGCAAAAAAGGGCGATATTTTGGAGCTTTATCTTAGCAAGGACGGCATAGCCGAACGCGCCAAAAATTCGCTTAGCGGCGAGAGCGGCGCGTATTTGCTAGCTAAAGGATCGCTCAACTTGCAGGATGGAGTTTCTGCTGTGGCGCAAAATGAGCAGAATTTTGCGAAAAGCGGCACGGATTTCGCGCGCACTGCAAGTACTCAAAGCACTATAAACGCCACAAGCGAGGGCTTAGACCATATAGAAAGCCTTGCTGCGTGCTATGATCAAACTTTTACTCGCAGCACAGATGTAAAATCTGCAAACAACGCCGCTTTGGATTTGGCGAAAAGCTCTAGTGAAAATTCTGCGGTAAATTCCGCGCAGAGCTTTGCCGAAAATTCTGCGATAAATCGCGTTTGTAGCGCAGATGCAAAATCCGTAGCAAATTCGGCGGGAAATTTTATCTCAAATTCCACCGAAAATTTCATCAAAAATTCCGCTGCAAATCCCGCCTATTGTGAGCTTGTCGCGCGCATAGACGTTAGCGACGTTTATGCCCCAAGCGCAAGCGAGGTCGCAGACTCGGTGTTTCAAAACGCATACGCAGAGCAAACTGCGGTGCAGGGGCGCATCACGCTGCTAAAAAATGAGCTTGCAGAGCAAATCGCGCGCATAAAAAAAGTCGCAAGCTCGCTTGCCGCGCCTAAAATTTCAGCGTTTTTTACCTGCGCCGATCCGATCCACCGCGTGCATGAGCGGCTGATTAGGCATATGATCGACAAGGCGGATTTCGTGGTGATTTTTTTAACTGGCACGAGCAGCGCGGATGCCCTGCCCTACGAGCTACGCAAAAAAACGCTAAGCTATTTGCTGCAAAATTTTTTGGTTGCGCAACGCGCTATGATGATCGATCTGGGCTCGCTTGCGATTTTTGACGACAAGCCTGCCTTGCAATGCGCGATCGCAAAAAATTTAGGTATAAACAAAATAATTTTTGGGCAAAATCACGCGAATATGGAGCTATTTTTCGAAGGTGGCGGCGTGCATTCGGTGCTGGACGAGTATCAAAAGCGCGGCGAAATCGAGATTTTGCTTATGCCGGAATACGTCTATTGCGAGAAGTGCAAGGTGCTAGTAAGCACCAAAAACTGCCCTCACGGCGCTCATCATCACGTGCATTATCGCACGCAAAATCTCAAGGCACTGCTACGCGTAGGGATTTTGCCACCCGCAATTTTTATGCGTAAAGAGATCTCGGCGATGATTTTAAGCGAGCTTTTTCCCGCGCGATTTTCGGATCTGCAAAAGCTCTACGACGAGCTTTTTCCAAACAGCGGGATCTTGCAGAGCCACGGCGAGAGCGAGTTTTACGAGCAGCTGATGCAGCTGTACCAAACCAGCGCGCTAAAGACGTAGCTCTCGAGGGCGCAACGCAAAAAAATGACGTGGAATTTGCGGAAGCTAGGCAGAAGGTAAAATTTCGCGACGTTAGAATTTACGGCGGCTAGACGTAAAGTAAAATTCCATAGTGTGGAAAGAAAGGACTGCGCGGAATTTTATAGCATAAAGAGCGGCGGACGCAGATTTGGCGTAAAATTTTGCGGTACAACGAAGCTAAATTTTTAAAACAAGCGGTGCGGTAAAACGAGCTTTAAATTTTAAAGATTCGGCTTCGTAGCAAATTTATAACGACGCAATAAAATCACGCGGCGAAGCGAATTTAAAATTTTAAGGCGCGGCATATGCGTAAATTAGCAGTGTAGCGGATCTAAAATTTAAGCTTTCGGCGAGCAAGTTTAAATTTAGCCAGATGCTCGCAGTAAGTCGCAGTGCATAAATTTGGGCGAGGCGCAACGACTGCTCGCTCGCGCAAAATGCCGTGCGTTTGCGGACGGGTTTGAAAACTCCGCGTGGAGCGAGCAAAATTTTAAAATTTTTACGCAGATGAGTAGAATTTTAAAATTCCTGCGTTAACGAGCAAAATTTTTGTGGCGAGCGAGTAGAACTGATTTCATGTAGGTGGGCAAATTAATTCTACATGCACGAATGAAATTTAAAATTCTGCGCGTAGGCGAATTTAAAATTTTCGCGCGAGCAGATGCTCTAATTAAAATAAGCGGTAAAATTTTAAAAAGCAAAATTTAAAAGGACAATTATGGATAAAATTTTCGTTACATTTTTCGGCGCGGGGTTGCTAAGGCCCGCGCCTGGTACTTGGGGCAGCATCGCAGGCTGGATAGCGGGGCTTGCGATCTTGATGCTGGCGGGCGAGGTGACGCTGTTTTTGTGCGCCGGCCTCGTCTTTTTCGTCTCGCTTAAGATCGTAGGCGATTATGAGAAGCGGACCTGCTCGCACGATAACAGCGAGATCGTCATCGACGAGGTCGTGGGGGTGTGGATCGCGATGTGCGTCGCAGCGCCCGTGGGCGAGATCTTTTCGCTGCCGCTACGGGAGCTGATCGCGGGCTTTGAGAGCAGCAGGATCTCGATCGTCGCGATGATTTTGGCACTATTGTTTTTCAGGGCGTTTGATATCCGCAAACCCTCGATCATCGGACGTGTGGATCGCGACGTAAAGGGCGGGCTCGGCGTGATGCTAGATGACGTGCTGGCGGGCTTTTTCGCGGGGCTTGGGGTTTTGATAGTTATCTCTTTAGGGATCAAGCTCGGTGCCGCAGGATTGATTTTTTAAGCTTTTTTAGGCGAGATCGCAGCAAACACAGTGCGATTGCGGGCGCTATCAAGCACCGAAATTTTAAAAACCGCATCTTGGGCGGGCTTATGAATTAGCGCAAATTCTAACTTCTGAGGCGCGAGCCCGCTTGAAATTAAAATTTAGCGGTATTTATTCGCGCAGCCTGCAAATAAAGCAGGCGTAAAATTTTAAAATTTTGCACGAGTCGCGATAAAATTTGCGCGGTCTTAAATTTTAAATTTCGCAGCTTGCAGAATTCTACGGCATAAAAATTTAATTGTGCTGCAAGAATCAAAATCATGCCGCCTGAAATTTCGTGCGGCTAAATTTTAAAACAAAGCGGCAGGCACAGCTCGCGCGTAAAATTTTAAAATTTATCGCTAATCGCAGGCAGTCTAGCAGGGCGTGCTATTAAATTTCAGCAATATTTATGGTTTTGCTTGTAGCATTGCCGCAAAATGCGGGTATCGACGCAAAAATTTAAAGGAACGAAAAATGCAAAAGAGCGCGATTGAGATACGCGGCATTCCCGCCGCCGTTTGGGGGAGCCGCTCGAAAAAGGTTTATATCTACGCTCACGGACAGGGCGGAAGCAAGGAGGATGCGGAGCTTTTGGCTTCCGTCGTTTGCAAGCAAAGCTGGCAGGTAATTAGCTTTGATTTGTCCGAGCACGGACAGAGGCGGCACGAGCCCGCTTCTTGCGATCCGCGGCGCGCTATTTTGGAATTTCGCGAAATTTTATCGTATGCAAAGAAGCGCTGGGACGAGGTCGCGCTGTTTGCCGTTAGCCTAGGGGCATGGCTCGGCCTGCAAAGCTTCCGCGACGAAAAGCTTAGCGACTGCCTCTTCGTCTCGCCGATACTTGATATGAAATACGTTATTTCAAATATTATGCGTAGGGCTGGCGTTAGCGAGGAACGATTGAAGCAAGAGCGGATGATTTTGACCCTTGCCGGGCAACCGCTTTTTTGGGAATATTGGAGTTTTGTTTTGAACAATCCGATCACCAAATGGGAAACGCCTAGCCAGATTCTATACGCAGAAAACGACGATATGACGCCTCTTTGTATCGTTAGAAATTTCGCGCAGAAGTTCGACTGCGACTTAAGCGTTATGAAAAACGGCGAGCATTGGTTTCATACACCGCAGCAGCTAGATTATTTGCGTAGTTGGATTAAATCGGCAATTGAGAATCTCTGATAAAAATTATATGAAAATTTTAAAACTCACGCCCAAGCCCGCGCCGATAAAATTCCGCGCGTTTTCGGGGTACAAATTTCATAAATTTAAGATGATCTTGATATTTTGCCTTAATACGCTTGTTTTATAAGGCGCTTTTCGCAGATCCAGCCACAGCTCACATCGCCGCGCCATGCGAGGGGCATAGCTTCAAAGCACCCATCTCATAAATTTAACCGCAATAGCATAAATCACGACCGATATGAATTGCAAACTAAAATATGATTAAAATTTAACCGATAGGCTGTCAATACAAATGCGAAAATGCCGATTTTAAAGCTAAATTTTAAAAAAATACCTATAAAGATGAATTCTTGAAATCTTAACATGTTTTTGGCACGAGGTGCGAGCCGACGTACGGCTTATCGCACTTCACTAGCACTATCGCGCTTTTGCTACACGGACGCTTTACGAATCCATAGCAGTCGCGCGATTAAATTTTAAAAATTATTTGCCTATCCTAAAGCCATTTAACTTCATATAAGTCGTATCTTTATGAAATGCTTCGCATCGCTCCCTGTTGCGATTGATATTCGAGGTCTCGAAAAAATATCCATCACTATCTTGACGTAAGGTGATCGTCGCGCAAAAGATCATATCGTTTTTGAGTTTCGGTCCTACGCCGTAATCAAAGGATTGATTTAAAGTGACGGTTTTTTCTAGATCACTATCACTAAACTGCCTGGAGCCCGTCATGCTCTTTAGCTCGCGAAAATTTCCTTGATTTAAGTAGTCGCGTTGTATATCTTTAAATACGCCTTCAAGCTCGACTGCATAAGCTTTTACTAAAACCTCATCCTTAGCGCCGGTAAGTTTCGGCATCACTATCTTTACTATCACGAAGATTATAATAGCTAAAAATATTATCCCACTTACGCCGCCGCCTACTGCCGCACCTTTTCTCATTTTCATCATTTTACTCCTTCGTCGATGTCCTTTACCAAGGCATCTATTTTTTTATTAAGCATGAAATTTTCATAGCTTTTTTGGATATAGGCCTCAAGTAGTTCGCCCGCATCCAGATGATCGCTGCCGCGAGTTAAAATCCGCCAGTCCCTACCGAAGACCTTCGCAAAGTCATCATCCAGGCTTATCGCGTATTTTTTCGTCAAAGACTTACTCGTCAGCTGAACGGAAATTTCTTTCATTTCTCGCCTAAACTATCGCCTGCTAAAACGTCGTCGATCTGCTTACTCAGATCCTCGTCGCTCATCTTTCGATACGCCAGATCGTTTTCAAGCGTGCCAAGCTGCATTCCCAAAGCCTCGTTTTGCGCCTTGACCGTCGCTAGTTCGGTGCGTAGCTTTTCGTTTTCGTCCCTAGCCTCGGTGTATCGTCTAATCAGCTCAGCTACTTTATTGCTTAAGCCCTCGACCTTTTTCTCTTCGTCAAAGATTGATTCCATTATTTCGCCTTTTCTGATATAATTTAAATGAAAATATTACCCAATTTTGGCTTTAAAAAAGGAAAAATTTTGCAAAATTTTAAAATCGAGAGCAAATTCTCTCCGAGCGAGGATCAAGAAAAAGCGATCGAAGGCATCGTCGCGGGCTTTCAAAGCGGCAACAAATACCAAACCCTTCTCGGAGTTACCGGCTCGGGTAAAACATTTACCATGGCAAATATTATTAAGAGGCTTGGAATTCCCACGCTCGTA
>NZ_CALHHT010000059.1 GCF_938031315.1 uncultured Campylobacter sp. | reverse complement strand
ATCGGTTTAAATTCGCGGACGAGCTAAGCTCATCCTTGCGAGCGGGAGTGCAAGCACTCCCTGCACCTGAGCGGAGCAATACGAGCAGGCGTTAAGACGCTTGCGAAGTCTCCGCGAAAGATAGTCAGAAATTTTGCTGCGCAAAATTTTAAAATTTATCAGTTTGGCTTCGCGAGCAACAAAGCTTATATAGCGCTAGCAGCGGTAAAATTTTAACGTCCGCGGCGGAGTTTTTACGGCGGCGAAATTTTAAAATTTCAAAGCGGGCGGCGGGGCCGGAATTTTAAAATTCGCTCCGAATTTTAAGCATAAAAATCAAAATTTATCGTTACAATTACGTAAAATTTTTAAGGAGCGAAAATGAAAAAAATAGTTCTTTTAAGCGCAGCTGCAGCGCTTGCCGTAAATTTAAGCGCGCAGGAAAACAGCCTTGAGATCTACGCGAACTCCGCCTTCTTGCATCAAAACTTCGGCGCGCAAAAATCAAACTTCAGCGTGAACGTGCCGGAGTACTTGGATATCCGCAGCATCGAGATTGTGGGCTCTTGCGAAGTGCGCGAATTGTCTTTGGAGGAGAGCGAGCCCGTGAAAAACGCGGAATTCGCCAAAAAAGAGGCGGACGAAAAGAGCTTGCGCGAGCTAAGCGACCGCCTGGTCGCGCTTAAGGCGCAGCAGCGTTTTTTAAGCGATTTTGCGAGCTTAAAAGATAGAAGCCTGGCGAGCCTAAAGGCGGATTCGCAAAAAATTTACGACGAGGTCTTGCTCGTAGCGGGTGAAATTTCAAAGGCTGACGAGCAAATCGGAAAGCTCAAAGAGAAAATTTCAAAATATGTGATCAAAAACGAGCGCCGCTTAAACGTGAACTTTGGCTGCGATCCGAGCTTTGTAAAAATAAGTTACCCAGTTGACGTGAGCGCCTATACGCACAACGAGCTCTCGGCAGATCTTGCAAGCGGCAAAATCGAGGTTACGCAAAAGATCTCGGTGCAAAACCCGCTAAACGCGGAACTAGCAAATTTAACGATCGCGCTGTATCCTTACGAATACTCCTCGCAGACCGCGCCGCAGCCGTTTTACCCGTGGTATGAGGGCGAGCCTATGGAGCCTGAGCCCGTAGCGGAGTATAAAAAGGACGTGATGCTAGAGGTGGCGGATATGCAGAGGGCGCCTGCGGCGGAGGCGAGATCGTCGTATGCAAGGACGGGCTCGAATATCGAAAACTCGCTCTCAAAGGCGTGGAAAATTAGCGGCGTAAGTCTAAAAGCGGGCGAGACGGGCGAGTTTAGCTTCGATAAACAGAGCCTGGATGCGAAATTTGATCTGCTCATCGATGGCTACGGCAGCGAGGCAGCCTACGTGCGGGCTAAATTTATCCCCGAAAGAAGCATCGAGGAGAGCGAAACGCTAATAAAGCTCGACGGCGTGCAGATCGGGCTCGTGCATCTAGGCTTTGCCGCAAACTCCGAGGCTACGGCATATCTGGGTAAAAACAGCCTGATCGAAGTTAAAAAAGAGCAGGCGAACAACTTCACGAAAAACTCATTTTTCGGCGGCGAAAGTAAAAATTCCATGGCTTGGGATTACGAGATCAAAAATAGCTCCAAGCGCGCGTGGAACGTGGTTTTGCAAGAGCGAGCGCCCGTTTCGACGCATGAGGACGTAAAGGTCGCGCTGAAAAACTCGCCCGAGCAGAGCAGCCTCGGCAAGGACGGGCTACTTAGCTGGGACTTCGAGCTAAAGCCGGGCGAGAGCAAAAAGATCCGCTTCGGCTACGAGCTAAGCAAACCGAAGAAGTAACGAGCTTTGGCGCTCGCGGTTAAATTTTGCGCAGCGAAGTAGCTTTTTGTGGTGCGGTTAAATTTTATGCAGCACCGCTTTATGAGACGGGCTCCCCTTTCGGCGTGCCGCTAAATTTTATACGGCAGACCGACTTTTTGCGGTGCGGTTAAATTTTGCGGGCGTAAAACTAAGGCGCGGCTTTAGAGCTTATCTGAAATTTTTGGCGCCGCGCCGAGTAAAATTTAAGCGCTGCAAGAACCAAAAATTTAAATGTTTCGGCGATTTAAAATTGGCTAGCGCGAGATATGAAATTTAGCGACGCAAAGAGGTTTTGGCGCTAGGCAGAAAACTTTGAGCATCGCGTAAATTTATCTCAAATTTAAAAAGCTCAGGACGATGAACGCGGAGCAAAGGTATAAATTTTACGGAGCGGCGAGGTGTGCGTTTGCTTCGCTGGCGTCATTTAAAGGATCGTTATGAAATTTCGCAAACTTAAATTTAAAATCCTAGCCGTGGCGCTACTTTTCTGCGCCCTGTTTATCCGCATCGTGCCGGATTATTCCACTTCGCAAGGCTCCTGCGTAGTTACTATTTTTAGCTATTACAAATATCAAAAGGGATATTGTCTAAAAGAGAATAGAATTCTGAGCAACGAAGAGTTACTTCGAAATGCCGCTATAAATTATTTTAAAAGATATCACGACTATGAGGTTCTGCGAAATACCATTATCGATGAGCACGATATAAAAAATTTCGGCCATAGTTTTTATACGGCGCGCATCTCCAAGCTCTATCTAATCGGCGATTTCAATGAAGAAAACTGGTTTGATTTTTTGGTTGAAAATACCGACAGGAAGAGTTTTGATTATGAGATAAAAGACAAGACGCAAATAGATATCTCCGATCTATCAAAATATTTTGTATATAAGGATGAAATTTTGGGCTTTAGACAGCCTATTATCTTATCGGAAGAGAAAAATCCATTTCATAACGGAAAAATGTTTTTAGAAAAATCATTTTTAATAAAAGAAAATCAATTTTTTGTGAATTATGTTGATGTCGATGATATAAGTTTTTACATTGAATATAATGTTATTAAAAATTTAATGGCAATAAAAAGCGGATATGAGAGTTTAGAAAACTTTAACAAAGTCTTGGCTTATACTCATATGAAACATTATAGACGTAAATTCTCATACGATAATTGCGGAAATATAAATTTTGATATCAAAGCTCCGGCGGAACAGGAACTGGATATGTGGATTCACGGTGGATAAGATTGGTTGAAATTTTATCTTAACGAATTTACCGAAAAAGGATAAGAGATGGGCAAAAAAGAAACTGATTTGAGATTAGAATTAGAGGGTAATTACGGCGCCGATATATTGAGTTATTATTTGTGGGGAAAGAAAACTCCTCCTGGTCCGAAAGAATTAGCCTCTAACGAATAGATGGATAGAAAAGGACTGATATGAAATTCTACAGGTCTATTAAATTTAAAGTGCTAGCTGGAGCGCTACTTCTTATAATAATACTCTGCGCCGCATTTATCCGTATAATTCCCGATTACTCCACTTCACGAGGCTTCGCCGTCGTTTCTCTTTCCGACTATAACAAATACAAGCAGGGCTATTGCCTCAAAGAAAACAGAATTTTGCCCAAAGAGGAGCTGTATAAAAAAGTAGCAGGGGCATATTTAGATAATAATGTAAAATTATACCAAATGATCGATGCTTATAGGTTGAAAACCTTCGGTAGTCTTTGGTCCAGTAGATATGAGGTTGCATACTACGAACTAGAAAATATAAACTTATCGAATTGTTTTGAAGTATTGGAAAAATATTACCAAGAGGGAAAAACGACCGAGGAGATACTGATGAAAGAGTTAAAAGCTAAAAAAACCGATCCGAAGAAATATTTAAAAATAAATTTGAAAGATACGAGCGTTGGATTTGATAGACCGATAGTTATGGTTGACGGTGGCGAGAAAGAAGTCACAGGTACTTTGTTTCTTGATAAATTTGCTATATTTAACGGCAATTATATGCAATTTAACCATTCGGAGTATCTGTGCGATACGAGAGAGAGAGGAAATTTTATTATCGTGAAGAAATACTATAAAGAGAGAAAAAATGCCGTAGTCGGTATTGGAAAAGGGTTTAAATTTGATAACTGCGGCAATATAAATTATCCGCTGGAAGAATATTATTTGGGCGGTAGAGATATAGAGAGACGCTAAATTCTCTAATATGAATTTTGTTAAAAAATTTAAGGGACTTAAGACCGATGAATGCGGAGCAAAGGTATAAATTTAAATTTCACAGGGCGGCGAGATATTTGCTCGCTTAGCGGGTGGTTTTCTTGCTTGATTGGTGGGCGGCGGCTTTGATTTTTGGCAGGTTTTGCCTTTGGCGGGCGCGCTAAGAATCGCCGTTTTTGTAGCAATATTTGCGATTTTGGCTTGCGCGCTGCTTTGGTATTTGTTTATCAGGTATAAATTTGGCTCAAGATAGGCTAAAAACTCCTTTGAAAATTTTTAACCTATCTTGAGCCTAAATTTAACTTTTTAAAATTCTAGCCATGCGAGTTTGTTAGTAAATTTTATCGCTAATGCTTTGATATGCGGTATTTGCGATTGATAGGATTTTTGAATACGACATCGCAAAAGCGCTGGATATTAAAATTCCAATAGATCCATTAAATTTATCTCCCTTTAAGCCCGCTACAAATATAATCTTACCGTATTGCGAGGTAGCGTAATAGCGTATAAGCGGCATATCCCTTCTCTAGCACGGACGCAGGATAGGTATGCGAAAGCTCTCAATGCTAATAAACGTTTTATTTAGCAATACGAATATCTCAATCCCAAAGGACTTTCAATGAAAAACCTGTTTAAATC
>NZ_CALHHT010000058.1 GCF_938031315.1 uncultured Campylobacter sp. | reverse complement strand
TGAGCGATTTTATCAAAAGTAGATTTAATTTTTACTAAAATTTTGATGATCGATATTTAAATTATATTTTATCATTTAGCTTTATTTAATGATAATAAAGCATTCGGAGATAAAATTGTAATGATTTTAAAATGTCTTGATAATTAATATAAAATAAAGGATTAATTTTATATTATTCGCCGTTTTTTAATCTTATTATCATTTAGGAGTTTCGTATGAAAAAATTTCATCTGGCTTTGTCTTTGTGCGCGGTTCTTTGCTTAAGCGCACAAGCAGACGAGAAATCAAGCGCTACGGACGCGTCCAAAAGCAAGGATTCAAATACGCAAAGCCTAGGCGTAATCGAAGTTACTAGCGATTCTAGCACGCCTAGCACCGTGGATGATGTCAAAATCAACACCCGCAATGCCACGCTCGTCAAAGACGTATTTCGCGATATTCCGGGCGTTTATGTGGGCGGCACCAACGGCATGAATCAAAAAATTTATATGCGCGGCGTGAGCGATCGCGGTCTAAATATCACGATTGACGGCGCGAAGCAAAACGGCAATACCTTTCATCACAACGCCGATTTACTAATCGATCCTGATCTTATCAAAGCCGTAGAGGTCGATGTAGGCGCGCGCTCAGTCGTGAACGGCTCGGGCGCTTTGGGCGGCTCAGTTGCCTTCAGGACGGTAGACGCTTCTGACATGCTTGAGGACGGTCAGGATATCGGCGCCAAGCTCAAAGTGGGCTATACGAGCAATAACGAAGGCTATTCGCAAAGTGCGATGCTCTACGGCAAAGCGTTTGATAGCCTAGATATGCTTGCTGCGTTTAAGCACTACGGATACGGCTTCGGCGAATCGGGCAACGGTAAGCCTACGGGCGGCGATGGCAACGATATAAATTATTTATTAAAAGCGGGCTATAGCTTTTTGGATTTTCATAAAATTTCGCTATCTACCGAACATATGCAGTATAAAGGCTTGTATCCTTTGCGCCCAGAATTCGGCTCATGGTTAAACGGACAGCTGGATAACCGCAAATACGAGCGCGATACACACACGATCAAATACACGTATAATCCAAGCGACCTGCTAGAGCTCGACATCACGGGATATTACACCAAGCATCAACGCATCGGATCGACTTCGACGAACGTAAAATGGGGCGTCGAGACCAAAGGCGGCAAAATCGGCGCTAAGAGTAAATTTGAAACGGGCGATCTGGCTCATACGCTACGCTACGGCTTTGATTACTACCGCTCCGAAAACTACGTTAAGCCCGGCAATCTACGCCCCGAGAAGGTCGATAATTATAGCTTTTATATCGAGGATGCTATGCGCTACGGCGGGCTTACGGTAACTCCTGGCGTGCGCTACGAAAGGCACGAGCTAAAGACTTACAACGGCAGAGGTGCTAATATCTCTAGCTACAAATATAAATTCAACGAAGTAAGCCCTGCTTTAGCGCTTGATTACGAGATCGGCGCAGGATTTGGGGCGTTTGCGAGCTATGCGCGAGTATTTAGAGGACCTGACGTAATGGAGAGCATGATGGCTGCGGGTACTAGCCGCGGCAGATCACTAAGCTGGATGGCTAACGAAAATTTAAAAGCCACTACGGGCAACGCCTACGAAATAGGCGGTCGCTACAAAAGCGAGCTAGGAGAGAATTCCTCAGTAAGCCTAACTGCGAAGTATTTCAGAACGGAATATAAAAATTTAATCGTAGATAACAATGCTCGCGGCGGGCGGAATCGTCGGCTGCCCGGGAGGCGCAGCAAATACTTTATGCAGGGCTAACGCAGGCGGTGCGGACATTGACGGCGTCGAGCTTTTCGCAAGATTAATATTAGATGATTTGAGCCTTGCTGCGGGTTACACCCACCAGCACGTAGAATATAAAGACCGCGTACGCAGCGGCTCGGGCTATCTAAGCTCAAACATCATCGGCTACCGCGACTATGGCGATAAATACACCTTCAATGCCGAGTACGCAATCTCTGCGGCGGATCTACTGCTGGGCTATAACTTGCTCTTTTTCAACTCCAAAAACGTAGCCTCCGCAAATAGCGACGAAAAAACAAAAGTGCCTAGCTACGCGGTTCACGATCTATATGTGACCTACGCTCCGGATAGCGGGCGATTTAAAGGGCTTGAGATCAATGCGGGCGTTTACAATCTCTTTGATAAAGCCTACGCGTCGCACTCACAGCGCAGCGCCGATTTCACCGGAGATTCAAATGCTATCGACTGGGAGCCGGGACGAAATTTCAAGCTAAGCGTGGCGTATAAATTTTAAAGCTTACGCGAGATGACGGTACGAAATTTTGCACGCTAAAGCGGCGAAATTTTAAAAATTCAAAACCCTTGGAATTTCAAAATTCTAAGGGTTTTATAAATTTGAAATTCTTAGACTTAGAATTTCAAGCTTTTAAATCCTACTAACATAAATTTTCTCGTAAAATTCTTGCGAATAGCAAAATTCTCATTCGCAATGAAATTCTAGCTTACGGCGAAATTCCCAAAATTCAAAGCGATA
>NZ_CALHHT010000057.1 GCF_938031315.1 uncultured Campylobacter sp. | reverse complement strand
GCAAACTACGATGCGAGCGATATCGTGATCCTGGGCGGCGAAAAATATGTCAAGGAGCCGTATAAATTTAAAGGTATCCACTACGATCCTAATAATCGAAACTCGATGCTGGCAAACGTCAAAGCCTCACTTGAGAAGGGTGAATTTTCTATGAAGCCCATTAGCCTAAGCGAAATTCCTCATAGCTTCGAAGCTGCGGGGATAAGCTTCAATGCCTTTTACATCAAAGTGCCGCAGGATGAGTATTTTATGATAGGAGATAATCGCAATAACTCTGCCGATAGCCGCTTCTGGGGTCCGGTACCTTATCGTCTGATCGTCGGCAAGCCGTGGTTTACATATTTTAGTATCGATGCCGATCGCAAAATCCGCTGGGAGCGAATCGGGCGCTTCGTCGATACCTTGCAAAACGATGAGAGTTTAATCTACGAGCAAAAATAAGGAGTGGTAATGCAAATAAATAAAATTTTCATAGCGAGCGATCATGCGGGCTTTCGTGCCAAAGAACAAGCTAAAAAAGTGCTCGCCACTTTAGGTTACGAAGCGGTTGACCTTGGCACTCATAGTGCCGAAGCGAGCGTGGACTATCCCGATTTTGCGGACACGTTGGCGGATAAAATTTTAGCCGAATGTGAAGCCTGCGCGCGAAGTGAAAATTTTAAAGAAAACGACGGCATAAATTCCGCTGCAGCCGCGGAAAATTCCGAAGCAGGCGGCAGTGAAAATTTCGGCGCAAGTATAAACGGCTGCGGAAATTTTAACGACGCTGTGCAATGTAGTGGGAAAAATGAAAATTTTAATGCTGCCAAAAACACTAGTCGTCAAAATTTTAACGCTAGCGAAAGCATGACTATCAGCGTAAATGCAGCCGTAAGCTCGAATGTGAGCAAAGATAAAATTTTAAATTCCACCGACTACGGCATTTACGGCGTTTTGATCTGCGGTACGGGCATCGGTATCAGCATCGCCGCAAACCGCCGCGTTCACGTGCGTTGCGCGCTGTGCCACGACGCGACGAGCGCACGGCTGGCTAGAGAGCACAACGACGCCAATGTCCTAGCTTTCGGCGCGCGGCTTACGGGCGCGCTAGAGATCGAGGATATGATCAAGGTATTTTTCAGTACCGATTTTGCGGGCGGGCGCCACAAAAAGAGAGTGGATAAACTGGCCCTAAATTGCGGAACGGACGGCACGACGAGCGTTGTGACGGATGTTTGCGGCGCCGCAAGCGATGACGCAAGCTCTTGCGATCCGGATTTAGCGCGCAATTGCTGCGAGCAAAATTTTGCGCAGGGCGTGCAGGAGGGTGGTTGCGCGAATAAAATTTCACCGAATGAGAGCGGAGATTTCGGATCAAATTTTAAAACGGGAGGCGGGCGATGAACGTGATATTTGGAATTTTAACGGCTATTTTTGCCGTGCTTTTGGTGCTTTCGATTAGAAAAAATTCTAAAATTTACGCCCTTCTTCGCAAAAGCGAGCAGAAAATTTCAAAGCTTCAAAGCGATAACGAAAAGCTAAAAACCGCCCTAAGATTCGGCATCGAAGCGCTTCAAAGCGACAAGCAGGAAAAACTAAATTTAAAAATCCAAAACGCAAAATTGAAAAGAGGAAAATT
>NZ_CALHHT010000056.1 GCF_938031315.1 uncultured Campylobacter sp. | reverse complement strand
ATGCGGCATTCCTGCCCTACTAAAATAAGCATCTATTTTCTCCATAATTCTATTAAATCATCATATCTAAATCAAATTTCTATCCATATCAAATATTTTGGGATAGTTTTTATAGTTTATTTCGATATAATCGCCCTTTTTAAATTTTGCAGCTTGCGTTGATAAAACCTCTAAAACTACAAATTCAAATCCAAAAAATAGCTCATCCCACCCCTCTTCTCCTTCTTCGAGACCTGGATCACAGCATCCCTCAAAGTCGTCATAAAATCTGACTTTATATATATTGTTTTTATCAAACTCAATGATAAACTCTCTTTTGTTTAGTTCATATATATTTCTCGCCAAATTTTTCATAATATCGCGTTCGTTGTCCGAGAATCTTAACAAAAAATTCTCGTAAATTTCTCTTCCGCTTAGCATTGTGCTCCTTTCTATGGTTTAGCAAAGATTTGTCCGCTTGAACCTTTTAATCGGCTTCTTGGCCATTGTATTTCGCACTCTCGATCTCCGCAAGCGTTAATTTTGCTAAAGGATTGATAAGCTTAGTGATGCAATATTTATTATCGCATGTAATCACGCTTTGGCGCTCATCTACTTTCATTGCGTTGGAGCAATTCGGGCACATTACATAGCCTTCGCCCAAATCAACGCCAATCGGAAAATTTAGCCCTCTCTGCTCTTTCAAAAATCTAAAAAATTTCTCTTTAGAAATTTTGATATTAGAAAATAATCGAAAAATTTCTTCTGCCTTTTGCCTTATCTCGCCTTCTTTAAAAAATACGTTAGGAGCCTTTTTAAAATCTTCATCAAACTCAGAAAATCTACCCGTCATCATATCCAATTCTTTTAATGCCTGCTCTTCCGCTTTATTGGTTGCGCAATATTGCGATTCCAAATCATACATCTTATAAAATTCATCGCAAAACAGCCCTATATCGCACCAATCGTATATGAATCCAGCTATTAAATAATACAACCCTTCATTTTGCTGCATATTTCACCTCATTTTAAATTTTATTGCCATTTTTATTATTTACGCCTTTTAGAATTTCATGCAATAGCTC
>NZ_CALHHT010000055.1 GCF_938031315.1 uncultured Campylobacter sp. | reverse complement strand
AGCGATCGCAAACGCGGGTTATTAAGCCTTTTAAAATTTAATTTTTAATCCACATATATTTTCAAAATTTCGCCGCAAAATTTTATTTCAAATTTAGCCGCGAGCCTTCGGAAGAGTGTATTTAATGGCTTTCGCCTCGGCAAATTTTACTTTAAATTTCGTCGCAGTCGCGCCGCTTGAAATTCCGCCTTTTTCAATTTAAATTCTATCGTTGTGCCGCATGGCGTTTTAAATTTCGCCATTTTTTAAGTGCGCGCCTCAAACGCCGCTTTAAAATTTACGCAGACGTGAGCGAGCGAGGAGTCGCCGCGATAAATTTAAAGTCAAATTTTATTTCTAGCCATCTTTTGATTTGTTTCTTATCTTTGGATGCATTAAAATCCCGCTCCGTTTCATCCGTAAATTTGGAACGTATCTTAAAAACAAACAGAGCCTATGGCGAAAGAAATTCAGAAATTTTAGGTTGGGCAGGCACATGTCTGTCGGTCATCATGTACGTATCCTATGTGCCAAACATAATGGCAAATTTAGACGGCAACAAAGTCCCGTTTCTCCAGCCGCTCGCAGCCGCGATAAACTGCACGATATGGGTCAGCTACGCTTTTAAAGTCCAAAAAGGACTATCCGCTCGCCGCGGCGAATTTCCCGGGGATCATCTTTGGGCTACTAACCGCAATAACGGCGCTTTAAACCGTGCTTTTAGCGGCTTGATAAATTTTAAAACCGTCCGCGCCGCATTCAAATCCGCCGAATTTAAATAACTTTTATACAAAATTTGATAAGCTTGTTTTGATTGAAATTTTATCTCTAAAAGGACGAAAAATGAAAAAGGTCATCACTTGCGTCGATCAAAACGCGCTTTTAAAGCCCGTGTGTGATTATGGAATTTACGTCGCTAAAAGCCTCGGCGCCGAACTTGTGTTTATCCACGTCGTAGAGATCCCCGAGCTAGGCGAGAATTTCTATGGGCTTGCGGCGGGCGGCATCGTCCTGGGCGAAAAGGACATCCTCACCAGCAGCTACGGCAACCCTCAGATAGGCGGCGTAGATATGCAGAAGGACTACGAGGAAGCCGAAGTGATGCTGCAGGAGTGCGTCGCTGCCGCGGTGGCTGCGGGGATCCAGGCCGAAAAGATCATCAAAGAGGGCGATTTCATCGATGTTATCGCCGAGTATAAGGACGAAGCGGAGATGTTCGTGCTCGGTATCAAGGGCTCAAATAACGAGGACGTGGGCTTCAACGCGAGCGTGCTGGTTAAAGAGCTGCATGTGCCATCGCTTTTAGTAAATAAGGAATTTTCGCCGATAAACTCCGTGCTCATCGCGTTTGACGGTACCGATGCGGCGAAGCGTACGCTTGAGTTCGTAAAGAGCTCAAAGCTTCTCGCG
>NZ_CALHHT010000054.1 GCF_938031315.1 uncultured Campylobacter sp. | reverse complement strand
AAAATTTTAAGAATTCGCTTCGCTGTATCGTAAAAATTTTAAAATTTTGATCTGCAAATTTCATGAAAATTTATAAAATTTTTTAAATTTCTGCGTCGAAATTTTAGAATTTCTAATATTTTTTAAAATAAATTTAAATTTTTTAAACTCCCTTGCCATAGCCATTTGCGTGGCAAAATTTTATCGCGCAAAAGCGCTTGTTACCAATCGTTAACCCCCCCCCCCTATCATTCCGCAGTTGTTTTGCGTACGGTGGTTTGCATGCATAAGACTCGTTTTGTACGCCGTAGCAGCAGGTGCAGTTGCGCCGCGCGCAGTGTGCACCTTAGCATCTCTTAGCGCTTTGCTGCGCCATAGTATTTCGGCGCATCCTTCCGCGCGAGTTACGAAAATACTCTACAAAACGGGTGAGAGAGGCTGTGTGAGCTGTCTGAGGTAGACGGCTCGCTTGATTTGCATAATTTATAAAGAGGTAAAATATGCGTATCTTAGGTAACATTATTTGGTTTTTTATGGCTGGTTGGATCTTGGCTATCTTAACTTATTTGTCGGGTTTAATCCTTAACCGTTTTAGTCGGACTGCTCCCGCGGGATTAGGTCTTATAGAATACGGCAAATTTCTATTTTTGCCCTTCATCAACGACATGGCGCGCAAAAATAAAAGCTCGCTTGCCGTCGCCGCAGAGTCGCTGCAAAACTACGAATATGACGTAACTTCCCAAAAAGTATCCGTAGCGAAGGTAATAGCTACGGTTTGTATCGTAGCGATTGCTTTGCCCGCAGTAGCGACTGCGCTACCTGGGGTAGCTACTAGAGATGATGCGGAGATCTCTAGATTAGCGACAAATTTAAGTACCGTTAAATACGATCTAGACGCTTATTATATCTCCCAAGGCAAATTCGCATCCGATTTTTCGGTTATGACGAACGTTCCGTTAGAGCCTAACGGAGAAAATTCCGCATATCTTAAAAGCTTAAAAGGGGATAAATGCTTTCTAATCAGCGTAGACGGCGAAAAGAAAACTATCTCTATCGAAAAAGGTTCCGATGCCGAAAATAATATCTGCCAGGGAGCGTATGAGCTACCTGGCGTCCCTAAAATGCTATCGGAGCCTATTAGCGTGAAAACAAGCTATTAATTCACGCGATTTAAGGGCGGATTAGATTATGGCGGCGGATTTAAGAGCCGGAATATATAAATTTTGTCTTAAATTTACGCCACCTTGTGCGCACGAAAGTGATCTGATCGGGAATCAGATAAGGTTGCGCGCTTTGGTGTGAAATTTAGCCACGATTTGGGCGGGTCTAAGTTTCATAAAATTACGCGGTTAGAATTTTAACGCCGTTTTAAGATTATTTTTGTAAAATCACATTTCTTTTTTACCGCTGGCGGGCTCATAGCTCAGTTGGTTAGAGCATCCGGCTCATAACCGGATGGTCCTAGGTTCAAGTCCTAGTGAGCCCACCACCACAAAATTTCGGCTTTTCACTGCATCAAAATTCTCAAAATTCTATAAAATTTCATGCGTCGTTTTTCCTTTGAAATTCCGCTTCATAACTTCAAAAGACAAAGCTTGCCGCATAATTTCAGCTTTAAAATTTGGTTAAGCTCGCGATTGAATTTTCAAATTTAACTTTCATTTAGCGATCGATTAAATTTTATTTTATGGCAAGTTGCGGTAGAATTCCGTTAAAATTCTTAGTGCAGGGAGATGTCCATGTCAGAAAATCAAACGAAAAAAGGCGGAATTTTAGCCTTTTATTTTAACTCAAGCTTGCTTTGGCGCATCATTATCGCTTTAGTGTTGGGCTCTGCGATCGGTATGTTACTACCTAAAAATATGCCGGTGGGCGATACCACGTGGGTGGCGATTTTAACGCCTTTGGGAGATCTTTTCGTGCGGCTTTTAAAGATGATTATGGTGCCGATCATTATCTGTTCGCTCATCGTGGGCACTAGCAGTATCTCGCCCGCGCACCTTGGCAAAGTAGGCGTTAAGGCGATCATATTTTACGCTATAACTACGCTTTTTGCGATCGTCATCGGTCTAGCGTGTGCGTTTATATTTTCTCCAGGTAGCGGGCTTGATCTAAGCGATGCGTCCAAGGCCGTCGAAAAGGCAGCGAACGCGCCTAGTATGAGTAAAATTTTGCTTAATATAATTCCTACGAATCCTTTTGATTCCATAGCCAAGGGCGAAATTTTGCCGATTATCGCGTTTTGCTTATTTTTCGGCGTAGGGCTTGCGTTTTGCCGCGATAGTAGCGATGCTCGTATTAAAAATTCCGCTGATACGGTTTATAATTTTTTCGATGGAATGAGCGAAATTATGTTTAAGGTCGTGCATTGGGTGATGCAATACGCACCAATCGGCGTTTTTGCGCTAATGTTTGTAGTGTTTAATAAAAGCGGTATCGAGGCTTTCAGCTCGCTATTAAATGTCACGATTACCCTATACGTGGGACTTGCGATTCAAGTATTTGCGGTTTATTGCGTTATTTGTATGCTTATCGGAGTTAGCCCGATTAAATTCCTTAAAAAAGTGCGTCCGCCGATGCTTACGGCTTTTGTTACCCGCAGCTCCAACGGCACGCTTCCGATTACGATGCAAACCGCCGAAGATATGGGAATTCCAAAGGCGATCTACGGCTTTGTTTTGCCCGTGGGTGCTACGGTGAATATGAACGGCACGACCGTGTATTTGGGCGTGTGCACGCTCTTTATCGCTAATGCTTGCGGTATCGATCTAAACAGCAGCCACTACCTCACGATCATCATCACTTCGATGCTCGCGGCAATCGGAACTGCCGGAGTTCCGGGAGCTGGTGCGCTGATGCTGCTTTTAGTGCTCGAATCTATCGGCGTCAAGGTAAGTGGTAACGTAGCGATCGCTTACGGAATGATTTTAGGCATTGATGCGATTTTGGATATGGGGCGAACCTCGATGAACGTAACGGGCGATGTTGTGGCGTCGATCTACGTCGCAAAGAGCGAAAACGAAATGGATATGAGTAAGTGGGAGAATTAACCCAAGTAAAATTTAGAAAGGACGAGCTATGAAAAGAGTTGGAATTATCGGCGGAATGGGACCTTTAGCGAGTGCGGATCTGTATATGAAGATCATAGAAGAGACTGCTGCGGGAAGCGATCAAGAAAATATTCCGCTTGTAATCGATAGCTATCCGCAGATTGAAGATCGCACGGCATTTATCTTAGGCAAAGGTGAAAATCCGCTTCCGCGCCTAAGCGAGAGCGCCGTTAGGCTCAAAAATGCAGGCTGCAAGGCGTTTGCGATGGCGTGCAACACGGCGCATTTTTTCGCAGACGATGTAGAAGCTGCGGCGGAAATCCCGCTAATTCATATCGCTGAGGTCACCGTAAAAGCGATCCGCAAAAATTATCCAAACGCCCATAAAATAGCTGTGCTAGCCACTATCGGTACAAAAAAAGCTAAAATTTACGACGATCCGCTTAAAGAAGCAGGGCTAATCAGCGTGGAGCTTGGCGAAGAAAATCAAGCGGTTTTGATGGATTGCATCTACAAAGGAGTTAAGGCGGGCAAGACTGCCGAATACGTGGGGGCTTTTGAGAATTTGCTAGGCAAAATCGATGCTGATATTTATGTCGTTGCCTGCACTGAGCTGCCGCTATTTTTGCCGTTAATCAAAAGCGATAAAATTTTCGTCGATCCTACTAGAGAGCTTGCCAAAGCGATCGTGGAATTCTCAAGATCATAGAGCCGCAAGGCTTTGCAGGCGCGAATTTTAAACCGCAAAATTTTACGATGATTTAAGTCATAGAATTTTGCGGAATTGCGTTAGCTCAAAATTCCATCGAGGCGGAATTTTATGATAGTGGAATTTCATCACAGCATTTTAAGCTTAAAATTTTGTCAAAATTTAATCCGCAAAACCCAGAATGTAAAACCTCTGAAGTAAAATTCCGTAACAAAATTTACTCGTAAAATTCCGCACCCAAATTTAAGCTAAAATTCCACTAAATTTGACCGTTTCTAAAGCCCGAATTTACTATAATCTCCAAATCAAAAAAGGATCAAAATGAGCGACTACACCCACCTGCACCTTCACACCGAGTATTCGCTGCTAGACGGCGCGAATAAAGTAAGCGAGCTCGCCGAGCTTTTGCAGAGCCGCGGCACCAAGGCGTGCGCGATCACCGATCACGGCAATATGTTCGGCGCGATAGACTTTTATCAGACGATGAAAAAGCACGGCATTAAGCCGATCATCGGCATCGAGACCTACCTGCACAACCACGACGATATCGGCGATAAAAGCGACCGCCAGCGCTATCACTTGATACTGCTTGCCAAAAACGAGACGGGCTATAAAAATTTAATGTATCTTAGCTCGCGCGCATTTTTGGACGGCTTCTACTACTACCCGAGGATCAACAAAAAAATTTTAAAAGAGCACAGCGAAGGTCTCATCTGCTCCTCGGCGTGCCTAGCGGGCGAGGTGGAATTTCATCTAAATAGAAGCGAGCGAAATTTAAAGCGCGGCGCGGGCGGCTACGAAGCGGCGAAAAAAGCGGCGCTTGAGTATAAGGAAATTTTCGGCGAGGATTTTTATCTCGAGATCATGCGCCACGGCATCGGCGAGCAATTAAATGTCGATAAAGACCTCATCCGCCTCTCGCGCGAAATCGGCGTCAAGATCATCGCTACCAACGACGCTCACTACTCGCGCAAGGACCGCGCCAAGGCTCACGACGTCTATCAGTGCATCTCGATGGGCAAGACGATCAACGACGGCGACCGCCTAAAACACGTCGTTTCGGAATTTTACGTAAAAAGCGATGAGGAGATGAGGCGGCTTTTTGCGGACATCCCCGAAGTGATCGAAAATACCGCTGAGATCGTGCAAAAGTGTAATCTAAAATTTGCCTTCGACGAGAAGGACTACGCGCCGACGCCGCCGAATTTTAAATTTACGATCGAATACGCCGCTAGGCTCGGGCTTTCGCTGCCGCAGCCGGACGAACGCTATAGCTTTGCAAATGACGATTTTTTATTCGATCATCTCTGCCGCGAGGGGCTTAAAGAGCGCCTTAAATTTATCGATCCGCAGAATCATGAAATTTATCGCGAGCGCCTGGAAAAGGAGCTTGCCATCATCAAAAACATGCATTTTTCGGGCTATATGGTCATCGTGCAGGATTTCATTAACTGGGCGAAGGATCACGACATCCCGGTTGGCCCAGGTCGCGGCTCTGCGGCGGGCAGCATCTGCGCGTATGCGCTTCGCATTACCGACCTCGATCCGATCCCGTATAATCTGCTTTTCGAGCGATTTTTAAACCCGTCGCGTATCTCGATGCCCGATATCGACGTGGATTTTTGCCAGGCGCGCAGAGGCGAGGTGATCGACTACGTCATCGATCAGTACGGCAAATTTAACGTCGCGCAGGTTGCGACCTTCGGTAAGCTGCTCGCGCGCGGCGTCATCCGCGACGTAGCTCGCGTCTGCGATATGCCGCTTTCGCAAGCCGATAAGATGGCAAAGCTGATCCCCGATAAGCTCGGCATCACGCTCAAGCAGGCTTACGACGCCGAGCCGAAGCTGAAGGAATTTATCGACGCAGATCCGATCGCACAGCAGGTTTGGGAGTTTGCGCTGGGCCTTGAAGGGCTAAATCGCAACGCAGGAATGCATGCCGCGGGAGTGGTGATCTCAAACGAGCCGCTGTGGAACAAAGCGCCGCTATTTAAGCAGGATAAGGGCGAGGATGCGCGCCTGGTCACGCAATACACCAAAAACTATCTCGAGGACGTCGATCTGATAAAATTTGACTTCCTGGGTCTAAAAAACCTCGATGTGATCGATAATGCCGCCAAGCTAGTCAAGCGCCGCTACGGTCGCGATATCGTCTGGGAGGAGATAGACTTTAACGATCCGCAAACTTACAAAACCATTCAAAGCGGCAACACGCTGGGGATTTTTCAAATCGAGGGTGCGGGCATGCAGGATCTGGCTATGAACCTGCGCCCCGACCGCTTCGAGGATATCATCGCGATGATCTCGCTCTACCGCCCTGGGCCTATGGATCTAATCCCTGATTTTATCAGGATCAAACACGGCGAGCTAAAAGCAAGCTATATCTTCCCAGAGATAAAAGAAATTTTAGAGCCAACATATGGCATCATCGTCTATCAAGAGCAGGTCATGCAGATCGTGCAGAAGGTGGGCGGCTTTAGCTTGGGCGATGCCGATCTGGTGCGCCGCGCGATGGGTAAAAAGGATGAGAAGAAGCTCGCTCACATGCGCGAGCAGTATCTAAACGGCGCCAAAGAGCTGGGCTTTGACGTAGCTAAGGCGGATGAGTTATTTGATCTGATTATGAAATTTGCCTCCTACGGCTTTAACAAATCCCACGCCGCGGCGTATTCGATGATCACCTTTCAGACGGCGTATCTTAAGACCTACTATCCGGCGGAGTTTATGGCGGCGCTACTTACTTCGGAAGAGGGCAATACCGATAAAATTTCAAAATATATCGACGAGGCTAGCCGCCTAGGCATCGGGCTTTTGCCGCCGTCGATCAATCAAAGCTTAAGAGGCTTTAGCGTCGTGGACGACGAAAACTCCAAATCGGGCACCTCGATCATCTACGGCCTAGGAGCGATTAAGGGGGTGGGCGGTGCCGCGATCGAGAATATCTTAGAGCTTCAAAGCGAGGCTAAATTTCAAAGCATCGACGATTTTGCTTCGCGAGTGGATAATTTCCGCGTCAATAAAAAGGTCATCGAGTCGCTGATCTACGCAGGCGCGATGGATTGTTTGGGCAAGAGCCGATTAGCGATGATTCAAAATATGGAAAATATCCTAGACGTGATGAAAAAAATCACCGAGATTAAAAAGGACGCCGCAAGCTCGCTTTTTGGCGAGGATGAGGATATGACGAGCGGCATGAGCGTAAGCTTCGTCGATACCGATAAGGAATTTCCGCAGGGCGAAATTTTAAAATTTGAGCAGCAGACCGTGGGCGTGTATCTCTCGGGGCATCCGCTGGATGATTACAAAGAGGAGATGGACGGCATTGACTACACGCTATCCTCGGCGTTTAGCGAGATCGAGGGCGATAGCGCCGAGGTGCTTAGCGTGGGGCGGATCGAGGATCTGTCCACGCGCATGACGAAAACGGGCAAAAAAATGGGGATTTTAAACGTGCTTGATCTGCACGGCAGCTTCGAGCTTGCGGTGTTCGATAACGCGCTAAAGGCGATCGAAAACTTAAGCCCGCAGGAGCGGGAGCGCCCGTACGCCTTTATGATCAAAATTTCAAAAAGCGCGGTCGGCGGCGCGGCGTATCAGCTGTCGTTTCTTTCGATGATGAGCCTGCAAAACGCTCGAGATGCGAGCTTTCGTCCGCGCGCGGGAGTATTTTTGAGCGAGAATCCACTCAAGGCCTATGCCGCGCAGCTTGGAGCGATTACACATACTAAATCGAACGAATTCGATGAGCTGGTGGGCGACGAGGACGCGAGCGTTAAAATTTTGTGCGTCGGCAAGATCGAAAACGTCTTTGCGCGCACGACCAAATCGGGTAAGCAGATGGCAAATCTTACGGTGCTTGATCTTGCGGGCAGCTTCGAGATGAGCGCGTTCGGTGATATTTGTGATGCGGTCACTGCGCTAACGGACGCGGAGCTGGAGCGCCCGATGGCGTTTTGGGCGCGGCTTAGCAAAAACACATCCCCTTACGGCGGCAAATATCAAATTTATCTGGATGAAATTTTGAGCCTGGATGCGGCACGCGAGATCGAAAACTACGCGCCAGGCAAAATCAGAGGCTCCAGATTCGGCTCCGAGCGCAGAAATGAGGGCGAAAACGGTTTCGGCGGCGAACGAAGTGGCGGCTACGGCGGCGGGAATTTTGCTGAGCGAAGGGGCGGGTTTACTGCGGAGGATCCCGCCCTTAAGGCGCGCAAAGAGCGCGAGGCACAGCGCAAAAACGCGCAGGATTTCGAGTTTGAGCTAAGCTTAGGCGAGCTTAGTCGCGAGAAAATTTATAAAATTTACCATCTCGCCTTTTGCGACACGGCGCTAAAAAATACCAAGCGGCTGATTCTGCGGATTCGCAACGGCAGCGAGGTACTCGTTTATCCGACCGAATACATCGTGAGCGATAATTTCACCGAAAAGGTACGCGAAATCATCGCGGCGTAGGCGCCGCAAAGCTCTTTCATCGCGCACTAGGCGGGTTAAAATTTCTTGTCCGCGCTGCATGCAAGCGCCGTCTTAGCGCGTAGAGAGCTTAGATTTTGGCGTGGCCGCGATAAAAGATAAATTATTCGGCTCAAAATTTGCCGCGCATAAAATTTACTGTGCTACGCGCAGAAACCAAAACCGCACGGATCGCTCCCGATATCTAAATTTATTGCATTTATCGCGGCGAAATTTTATGTGTGGTAAATTTTAAATGCAGACTTCTTGTTTTATTGTGGCGATAAGGCTCGCAGCGCGCCGTTCATGCTGCCGCAACAATCGCTCGCCGTACCTCGACTCTGCGTCGCGGTTTGCTTACGGTACAGCAGATTGGTATGCGCGCTTTCAAATTAAAGCTAAAATTTTGCGAAGTTTTACTTTGGCGAATCTCCACGCAGCTTTAAAATTTTAAACTTTAGCGGATTTGAAATTTTAGGTATAGCTTTACTATGTAAAATTTTATCGCGGTAAAATTTCGCTGAGCAAATTTAGTAAAGTACGCAAAAACGGACTTAAGATGTGCAGAAAAAATCCGAAACAAAAGCTGGTCCGAGCAAACGGTGCCCGAAAAATCAAGCTAGTGCGGACTGGGCTCGAGCCGGGCGTCGGGACGCAACCTGTCTTAAATCCAAAATTTATCAAAATTGTTAAACGGCTGTATTTGAAATTTTTTGCGCTGTATATATTGCTCGCGCCAAGTGTATTTATCCTGCCCGAAAATATAGGTGATAATGCTGCTTGTGCGGGCTTTGTAAGCCTTATGAAGCAGTTTTTCAAATGTCGCTGCAGCCAGGGATCGTCTTGCACGCGGGGCTTGTGGAGTTCTACGTCGCTGCGATGCGGACGGCTAGCATCTTAATTTTTGCGCAAGCTGCTTCCTATGCTTAAAGAGTAGCGCCGATTAAATTTTGCACGA
>NZ_CALHHT010000053.1 GCF_938031315.1 uncultured Campylobacter sp. | reverse complement strand
GCTTGCGGCGATAACTACTACGGTCGAGATCGCCGTGATTGCTACGATCGCAAAGAAGCTCTCGCGCAGCCTGTCGCCCGCGATGATGATAGCCGCACCTGCGGGGATAAAGATCACCGGCATAATCTGCATAAAAAACGAAACGGTCTCCCTGATTTGCGCCACCTTGATGAGCTTAAAAATAAGCGCCAAAAGCATGATAACAAGCCCGTAGATGCTAGCGGGTATTTTAAGCGGAATGAGCGCGGCTAGCATCTCGGCGACGAAGGAGATACCTAAAATGATGCTGAATTGAGTTAAATATTTCAAATTTTTCCCTTTAAAATTTAAAGTGAAATTTAGCACTTTGCAGTTAAAAGAGATATTAATCCTGCGGGCTTTCGGTAAAATTTTGCCGCTAAATTTGAAATTTTGATTGCAAGCTCGGGGCGGAATTTCATTTTTAAAATTTTAATCGCCAATTCGCCGCCCGGGTGAAATTTGATCGTATTTAGAATTTGGGGCTGCTTGCTAAGCTACCGACAAGCCGTCAGCATGAATGAAATTTGATCGCGAACTTCTGCGCTAAACTCCGCTTTCGGCTTTGAGACGCTAAAACATATCGCCGATTGCGTTTAAATTTTAAAATCTGTGCCGTGTAAATTTAGATGCCGCGCCGTTAAAATTCCATACCCAGCAAGACGCAGCGCGCAGCGAAATTTAAAAAGTCGCGGCGCAATCTAAAGTCGCAGCGCAAAACCGAACTAAATAAAATTTCAAAACCAAAAATTTGACCGCCGCCGTCCAAGCAAAAAAGCGCAGGCAAATCCTACGCGCAAAACCCTATCCTAGCTCGATTTTAACGCCGAGAGCCTTGCAGACTAGATCAAAAATTTCAATATCGACGTTGGGCGCGTATTCGTCCAAAACCGTGTAAACTTCGGCGCGCATATCCTCGTCGTGGCCCGGGTGCGAGCGCGAATACAGCTCGTCCGTGCGGCGCACGAGCGTGAGATTATCGATATCTCGCTCGCGCATCGCCTGCTTGAGCCGCTTTGAAATTTGCCATTTGAAATTTTGCATTTTCCATCCTTTAAATTTGTGCGATACTAGCCAAAAGAGCTTTAAAATTTAATTTCTTAAATCTAGTGGCGCGTTTCGGCGCGATCAGCGAGCCTGCGTCGCTCGGTCTTGCGCTTGCAAATATAAACGAGCCAGATTTAGATTAAGGCTTTACCGGCTAAATAGAAGATTATCTTTGCGTAAATAGCGCTAAATCTTGCAAAGCCAATGAGATTACTTCGCCGTGCGAAGCGCCTTCGTAGAGCTTAAACTCGCAAGAAAGCCCCTTTGTTTTTAAAATTTCAGCTAGATCGGCTACTTTTAAAATTCCCGCTTTATCGGTTTTCCCTTTACGCATTTCACGCGAGCCGGCAACGAGTATTATGAATTTCGCTTTTAAATTTGATCTAAGCTTTCCTTCGTCTAGGGCATCTCTGATCAGCTGTGATTCGCCCCACCACAACGAAGGTGAGGCGATAAAAAACTCGTCGAAAATCCCATCGTCGCGCAGCAAAGCATAAATCCCGAATAGCCCGCCAAAAGAATGTCCGAAGTAAATTTTATCGCTTTTTGCCGTAGAGTATTTTTTCTCCACGAGCGGAAATAGTTCATCTTTTACGAAATCGTAAAATTCTCCCGCGCCGCCGCCGTTTGCATATTCTTCGCCGCTCGCCGCGGGCGTTAAATCTCTCGTGCGACGCTTAATATCATACGCTAGCGGGCTGTCGTATCCGATGCCTACTATAAGGACGGTTTTGCTTAATTTCGGCACCGCTTTTGCGTTTTGCTTTGCGCCATTCGCATAAATTTTCGCATAAGAGTTTAAAAGCATAGCAACTTGTGCGTTCGCATCAACCATAAAAACTACCCTATCGTAGCGAGCGACATTTTTTCGGCGAGCTATAAAAATTTTATATTTTTCGCCGCTCTTGCTTTTTAGAATAAAATCGCTCACATTAAACATTTCGTACGCAGCTCCACTTGCCTGCTCAATCTTTTGCGGCGGTTTTGCCCTCAGATCGCAAGCGAATAAGCATACTAAAAAGAGTGCGTCGAATATCACAAGGAAGTTCTTTGGGCTTACCATTTAGCGTTTACCTTAAACCAAAACCTCCTGCCTTCCTCGGGGTACCAATAGTAATTGCCGTCGTCTGCGAGACCCTCGTCGTATCGGACGTTATCAAAGATATTGTAAGCGGTTAAATTTAGGCTCAGATTATCGTTTAAATCGTATTGTGCGCCCAAATCCGTAGTAAAAAGCTTTTTGTCGTTTTTGCTGACTCTATTGCCCGGACCAAATTGCACGCTTGTAAGCTCACTTTCGTAATTAAGACCGATAAAGGTAGAAAGCGGAGTGATAGGCCTATAGCTAAGCGTCGCATGTGCGGCATGCTTCGGAGTAGCGGTCAGGGATTTGCCATCTAGCCTACTAAGATTGGTTTGGCTAAATTTAACGGCGCCGTTTGGCGTATAGATCGTAGGATCTCCGGTTTCGATCTCGGAGTGGCTATAGGTGTAGTTCGCCTTGAAATTTAGCCTCTTAGTAATATCGTAATCGCCGCTCAGCTCAACGCCGTAAACCTCGGCTCCTTTTATATTAAAATACGTTCCCCAACCCGGACAATTAACGCTCGGTGCGCCGGCGCAGCCTCCGTAAGCGGGAATCCTATTGATATTGCTGCCATCGGTATCTAAAATTTTATCTTTGAAGTCGTTTTTAAATAGCGTGATATTGCCGCGCAGATCGTCTGCATTGTCGTAATAAAGCCCGATCTCGTAGGTCGTGCTTTTCTCGGGCTTTAAATCCTCGTTACCGAAATCTATAATCCTCCAGCCGCCCTGAATCGTGCCTACTTCCGGCGAAATTTGATTGACGTCGGGAGTTTTATAACCGGTTGCGACGCCGCCTTTGATCGTCCAGGTATCACCTATATTAAACGTCGCGTAGGCTCTAGGAGAAAAGTGGTTGCCGAAGTATTCGTTATGCGTGAGCCTGCCGCCGAGCGTTAAAAATAGCGTATTTTCCAAAATTTCAATCTCGTCCTCTAAAAATCCCGCATGCTCGTTCATAGAAAATCGCTGCGGAGAGCGTAAATTTTGCCTACTCGCGTTTGAAACGATGAAAGTCGTTTGCACATCCTGTTTGCTAAAATCGTAACCGAAGGTAAGCGTATTTATACCGAGATAAGTCGTAAATTTGGAATTAAAATTTCTATTTTTTACGATTGCGGGCGAAAGGCTATCAAAAATGCTCGTACGGCGAGTCTTGTCCCAAAAATAACTTATATCAGCGCTTAAGCTTTCAAACTCGCCCAAATATCCGACTCCGTGATTTTCTCTTTTATATTTATAGTGATTTAATCCGCGCGCGTTGGGATAAACGGCGGTTTTACCAAGAGTTCTTGAATAATCGTGATTTTGCCTTCCGGTTTGAACGTAAAATTTATTATTTTCATCCGGCGTTAGCCAAAGTTTGGCGTTAGAATCCGATTTATCACTCTTCTGATAGCCTCCCTTATAGCCATCCTCGTCGCGCAGCTTTTTATATCCCCACAGCTGAAGTGCCGCATACTGCCCGAAGGGAATATTGACGTAGGCTTCGCCCATCTTACCGTTTCCGATACCCTCGTGATCTTGGATAGTTGTAGATATAGCGGCGCTTCCGCTAAATTTAGAAAAATTCTTTTTCGTAATGATATTTATCACGCCGCCTACTGCATCGCTCCCGTAAAGCGAGCTCATAGGTCCTCTAATCACCTCGATACGCTCTATCGCTCCTGCGGGCGGGATAAAATTCGAGTTCATATCGCCCGCTCCGCCTTTTGGGTTCGCCGCCGCGGAACTTACACGTTTGCCGTCGATAAGCACAAGGGTTTGGGAGCTTTCCATTCCTCTGATGGATATCCCGCTTGCCGGGCCGTCATCGCCTGCAATAACGCTGACGCCCGGCATTTTATTCGCAATATCGTGTAGCGAAGTGAATCTGCCGCTTGATATCTCTTTATTATCCAAGGTGGAGATGGAGGCCGGCGCCTGCCTGATATCTTGGCGAAAGCCGCTCGCGCTTACTACGATCTCGCCAAGATTCGTGCTATTTGCGTCACTGCTTAGGCGCGAGCCTTCGACGCCGCATAAAATCGAAACGCTCGCGCATATAGATAATGCGATAAATTTCGCCTTTTTAAAATACATATCTTTTTGCATTTTTGTTCCTCTATTTTGAAATTTAATCGCGGATTATAACTCAAAGCGGATAAATTTAATATTAATTATTAAAGTATTTTTATAGAATTAAATTTGACTAATAATTCCCCATTCCATCGATATTTTTATAAAAATTATTTTAAATAAAGTACAACATATAATCAAGGAATCGCTCTAAATAAGTAAAATTTTGTAACGCTAATCCTTAATCATCAAGTTGTTTTGGAGAAATTTTGCACAGTTTTTGATTTTATCTGCTTTAAGAATCATTTTAGCTTTTGTGGACGTGTATATTTAACCCATCGAAGGCATTTCAAGCGGCAAGACAAAAACGGATTTTGCTCTATTGATTTCGCGTATCCTGTGGCTTGCGATAATCATATAAACAAGCATGGATTTAGTACACGATAGTTTTAACACGGTAACTTCGTATGAATAAATTCATCTACTAAGCAGCATAATTACTTCGGCGCAATTTAAAATTTTGAGTAGTTTAGATAGGCGGATTTAAATTTAGAACAAAGAGTCAATTCAAATTTAAAATCCTGGTGCAAGAATAAAAAGCAAGAAGATAAATTTAATAAGACCCCGCAAATTTATCTAAAATTTAGCGGGATCAAATTTGATTTTACGCCACAGGCGCGCTATTTTCGGCGTGCGTACCATCTGAGTCTTTAGGTCTTAAAACCCACTGCTTTGCAAAGATCAGCGCGTAGATCGCAGCGCCGATGCCGTAACTTGCATATTCGCTCGGGATAAACTCAATAAATTTCGCGCAGATATTAGGCACCAGCATTAGCGGCGTTACGAGCAGCAATAGCAGGCGCTCTACCATGTTGCACTTGGTTACGAACCAGCCCTGCAGCGAGGAGCTGAAGGCAAACATACCGACGATCGCCGTAGCAAAAATCAGCGCGATTTGCAGCGGATCGCCGATCCAAACGATGCTTTTCGAATCCGTCGGATTGCCGACGCTTTGGATCAAAAGCAGCTTGTTGTTAAAAAAGAACGCAAACGGAAGTACCGCCGTGCGTAGGTCGTAAATAAAGCCCTGAAGTCCTACGATTACCGGATTTGCTTTTGCAATGCCCGCGGCGGCGTATGCGGCGATGCCCACGGGCGGGGTATCATCGGCTAAAATTCCGAAATAAAATACGAAAAGATGCACCGCAATCGCAGGGATCAAAAAGCCGTTTTTGACGGCCAGTATTAAAATCACCGGCGCAATAAGGCTCGAAACGACGATATAA
>NZ_CALHHT010000052.1 GCF_938031315.1 uncultured Campylobacter sp. | reverse complement strand
TTCGTGCTTTGGTGCAGACATAGTGGAATTTAAAATTCTTAAATTTCTACTCCCGCCCAGCAAAATGGAATTTTAAAATTTTTAGCAAACGTCGTATTTTAAAAGCAAGCAAAATTAAATCTGTGCCACGCTGCAGAATTTCGCAATAAAAGTCACGCTGCCAGCGCTAAATTTTTGCGCTATAAATCATACTACAAACATCAGCTTGGCGCAAAGCACGATGATGAATCCGAATACAAAGGCGATTTTGTGGATATTTGCTCGCAAAAACTCAGGCGCAGGCCTTCCCATCGCGCGGCAGCTTAAATTTATCGCTACGCACACGGCGATGATGAGCGCGAGCGCAACTTTTAGCATAAAGATTTTTTGAAGCGGCGTGCCGAAATATCCGCCGTTAGCGCTTCCGACCCAGCGGCTCATCATCATTCCGCCGGTGATTATCAGCGTAAAAAGACAAACCGGCATGATTTTAATCGCGCGCGAGCCGATCGCTTTTTTAACGCGCTCAAAATCCGCGCCCAGCGTGCCTTTAAGCCGCATAAAAATCACGACGTCGAAAAATATGTAGCCCAAAAAGATAATGGCGCAGATGAGATGGACGATCTGCACGTAAGGGTAAATTTGCTCCACCGCCGCTCCTTGCTATGAAATTTCGCCCATTTTATGCGAAATTTCAAATTTTAGCAATGATTTTCATCAACGCGCCGCGAGCGGTTAAATTTAAGTAGATCGCGCGAGCGACGCAAATAAATTTTAGCAAAATCGCGCTGGTAAATTTAAAAGTAAAATCGCGCGAGCAAATTTAAAAATGGCCGCATTCGTAAATTTACAAAATTTACGAGCAGCGCCGCGCGGACAAAATTCTAAAATTCTAAAATTCTAAAATTCTAAAATTCCGTCCGCGAAAACCCGCGCAAATTCCGCAATCTATAACATCATCGAAAAGATTATGCCGAATATGATTAGCGGGATATTAAAGAAAATAAAGGTCGGCACGCAGGTATCCCACATATGGCTATGCTCGCCGTCGATATTCAGCCCCACGGTAGGCCCGAGCGTGCTATCGCTCGCAGGCGAGCCCGCATCGCCGATACCCGCAGCCACGCCGATGATAAAGATCGTCGCCGCCGTGCTAAAGCCAAGCTGCGCGGCTAGCGGACAGTATATCGTAGCGATGATAGGGATCGTGCCGAAGCTCGAGCCGATACCCATCGTCACGAGCAGTCCGATGCCGATCATCAGCAGCGCGCCGCCTAGCTTGCCGCCGCTTAAAGTGCTCGCTACGTGCACCAGCTCGTTCACGCCGCCGGTTTCTTTTAAGATCGTGCCGTATCCTGCGGCGATCAGCATCAAAAACGCGATGTAGCCCATCATATGCACGCCCTCGTCAAATACGTTATCGAGCTTCTTCCACTCGATGCCTTTGCTCGCAAGCATTACTAAAATTCCGCTAAGCGCGGCAAACGGAAGCGATTTGATCCAAATTTGCACCGCGAAGCACACCGCGATACCCGCTAGCGCGCCCCATTCGCGCATACCCATCTTAAGCTCGCTAAAATGCGCATCCAGGCTCTGTTTGGTTTCGGCGTAGTCTCTCGGCTTGCGGTAGTAGATCACGGCTAGCACTAGCCCCACGAGCATCGGCACGGCGCTTAGCCACATCACGCTTGATATGTCGCTTAGGCTTACTGCGATGCCGTTTGCGTTCATATTTTTTTCGATTAGCCCCATAAAGATAAGTCCAAATCCCAGCGGCAGCGCCATATACGGCGTCTGCAAGCCGAACGTCAGCGCGCACGCTACGGCGCGGCGGTCGATCTTTAGCGAGTTCATTATCTTAACTAACGGCGGGATCAAAATCGGGATAAAGGCGATATGTACGGGGATTAAATTTTGTGAAAAGCACGCAAAAAAGGCGATCGAAAAGATAAAGACGTATTTTTTGTCGCTGATTAAATTTGCCACCGCGCGCACCAAGATCGCCGTTAAGTTCGTCTTTGAGATCGCGCTTGCGATGACGCCTAGTAGCAGATACGAAAGCGCAGTTTCTAAATTTCCGCCCATGCCGAGGCTGCCGGCGTTTTCAGGATTGCCGTTTATGAATAAATTTATGGCGTCTCCCAGCGGGATATTGCTTGAGAGCACGGCGCAGATCGTGCCGATTAGGATCGCAAGCATTACGTTGCACCTCAGCAAGCATAGCGCGCACATCACACAGATACTGATAAATACGGGATTGGTAAGCATCTTTTGCCTTTTTTGGAATTTTTGCAATTATATAGAATTTAGGGCTAAATTTTGCTAAAATCGCGCAAAAAATCGGCTAGGACAGCGATGAAATATTTTTACTCCTCTTTTGTAGTAAGCCTAATTGCGCTTGCTATCGCATTTTATATCGGCGGCGCGGGTGCCGCTTATATCTGCGCGCTTTTATGCGTGCTCGAAATCAGCCTCAGCTTCGATAACGCCGTAGTCAATGCCAAGGTGCTAAAAGATATGGCGCCGGTGTGGCAGAGCAGATTTATCCTCTGGGGCATTCCGATCGCGGTTTTTGGCATGAGGTTTTTATTCCCCGTGCTAATCGTCGCCGCAAGCGCGCATCTGGGTCTTTGGGAAACCCTCGTGCTGGCGCTTAAGCAGCCGCAGCGCTACCATGAAATTTTAAGCGAGAACGAAGCGCAAATTTACGTTTTCGGCGGCGCTTTTTTACTGATGGTCTTTTGCGATTTTTTCTTCGATGCGCAGCGCGAGCTACACTGGCTAGGCATAATCGAAAATAACGGGCTCGTGCGATTTTTAAAGCGCATTCCAAACGCGCCCACGCTGATCGCTCTAGCCGCGGGGCTCGTGCTGCTTGCTAAAACGGGCTCAGGGGCGCTAGGCGCGGCGTATTTCGGCGCGATCCTGCTCTATCTGCTCATCTCCTGCTTCGACCGCCTTTTCGGCACGGACGGCGTAAAAAACGGTCTCGCGGGCTTTTTGTATTTAGAAACCCTGGACGCGAGCTTTAGCTTCGACGGCGTGATCGGGGCGTTTGCGCTAAGCGATAATATCTTCATCATCATGCTAGGGCTCGGCGCTGGCGCGATGTTCGTGCGCTCCATCACGCTGTATCTCATCGCGCGCGGCACGCTGTCGCACTTCGCGTATCTGGAGCACGGCGCGCACTACGCCATCGCGTGTTTGGCGTTTATAATGTTTGCCAAGCTGAAATTTGAAGTAAGCGAGATCATAACGGGCACCGTGGGGATATTATTCATCGCGCTATCGCTCCTTTCGTCGGTGCTTTACAACCGCCGCAACAAACGCAAACTAATCGAAACGATCGCGGGAAACAACGAGTAAAATTTCATCGCATATCTTGCTGCGCGCGAGATCAAATTTTAAAATTTCAAGCTACTGCCGCAAGCGGTAAAATTTACCCGCTTGCGCCGCGTTAAATTCTAAGAGACGCCGAATTTCAATAAACGCCAAATTCCAAAAGGCGCTAAATTTCAAACGCAGGCGATAAGATTAAAATTTTACTAAAAGCGTTAAATTTTAAGCCGCGAGATGGCATTTTAAAATTTAAATCAGCGATCGCGCGAGCTCAAGCCTTTATCGCGCAATCTCTGTAGCTCCTCGCCGCCGAGGGACGTGCTCTTTGCGGGCTCGCCGCTCTCGCTTGCGCCGCCAAAAAGCTCCTCATTCAAACGCAGCTCGTCAATGATACCAAGAAGCTGCAAAATCTCGGCCTTTATCCGCTCGGCGTCTCTTAGCGTAGTGCGCGGCGAAAACAGCGCGGCTTCGAAGCGGTTTTTCGCGCCGTTTAAAAATAGATAAAATTTTCCGTCCATAAACGCCGCGCTAAGAGCGATCTTGGGCGCAAGCTTAAGCTTCAAAGCCCCGAGACGCTCCATAAAGCTAGGCGTCAAAAGATACCGCGCCTCGATCTTATCGCTTGCGAACACGCGAAATTCCTCGCCGAAAATCACGTCGTCCATCAGCTCCTGATCGCCTAAAAATTTTGTGCCTGGCGAGCGGTCCGCGATGATGGTCCGCCCCTTAAATTTCTTATAAAACTCGCACACCAAAACCGAGCCGCTAAAGGCCTGCACATATTCGCCGAGCCTCCAAGCGTTCCAAAGCGCGATCGCCGATAGCAAAAAAGCCGCGGAAAGATCGCTCTTGGATCTTTGAGATAACTCTACAAGCCTCATAGATTCTCGCGTTTCATAGATTTTTATCGCCTCGCTTAGGCTAAATTTTACCCCTTTATACACGCCGTCTATCTGATCCTCGGCTACGAATTCATTATTCGGATAGATGCCCGTTTTGCGGATTTCTTCTTCGTCTATGCCGCTTTGCGGCTCGTATCTAAAGGCGGGATCGATATCTGAAATAATAGCGCGGATGAAGGCGTCTTTGTAAAAGGCGTTGTATTCCCACTTAGCGATAGAATCATCATAAATCCCCCATACGCAGCTTACCGCAATTATCGGGATCATCGCAGACATCAGCACGGCGGAGGAGTATTCGTTTTGGATCAAGCCGTGTATAAACCAGCCGACGGAAAAAACCGCGATGCATAGCAATAAAATCAGCGGTTTTAGAAATTTTATCTTGCACTGCTGCTGCTTTTTTGCCAGCTCCTCTATCGCCCTGTCAATATCCAAAATTTAACTCCAAATTTGATTTGCCGAAATTTTGCCCTTTATTTTACGCTAAATTTTATTAAAATTTCATCCGTTAAGCGGGTTTAAGATTTTTTATGCTATTTTTGCGACCTATTTCGATTAAAAGGCGAGAGATGATAAATTTACCGAAAAATTGCGTAGTTTTTACCTACCCGAAAATGGGCGATAGCGGCAAATTTTTGCCCGCAGAGTTGCACGGCGTGGCGGGGCTTACGGGCTGCACGCTTCAGTGCAAGGCCTACGAGAGCGCGCTTGCGCAGATAAAAGACCTCGGTTTCGAGCTTATCGCCGTAGGCAGCATGGGCGAGGCGGGCACGAGCGAGTTTAAGCGCGCTACGGGCGCCTCGTTTGAGTTCGTAAACGACGAAAAATTCGAGCTTGAAGTGCCGCTTGGGCTCGAAACCTTCACTACCGGCGACGGGAAGAAATTTTACCACCGCCAAACCCTGATTTTTAAAGACGGCAAGGAGATAAAGCGCTTTAGCCGTATCGCAGAGCCCGAGCAAGACGCACAAAACGTACTCGCGGCGCTAAAGAGCCTGTAATTTTAAAGTGCGCGCATCTCATAATGAGCCGCGTTAATAGCCCGAGCTTTTTATAAATTTAATCAAATTCAAGCTCCTCATTTTGTAGATACTCGTGGATTTGAGTATTAAATTTTTCGCGGGCGGTGCGCGGAGAGAGGATCACGAAATGCGGAAAAAATCTTTGCGCGAGCATCAAAATCATATCGTCACTCGTAATCTCGTAGCCGATAAGACTCCAACCGTTTTTAAATTTCCTGCCGATTTTTTGCGAGCGAAAAAACTTCTTTGCCTCGAAAAATTTTAAAATTTTGGGTGCTACGGCGACTTCGCACATATAGGGCTCGACGTCATATCCGTCGTAAAAGCTCTCCATATTCAGCAGGAATTTCCGCGTATATTCGCTGAGATTGAAGGTATTTGCGCGCAGCACGACCTCTTTTATAAATTTAATCCGAATGATGCGAAAGCCATTATTTGCAGGATTTTGTGCATCAATGATCGCAAGCTGCCAGTTTCCTTTGGAGTAGATTATCTTTAGCGCTTTGGCGCTTTTTATCGTCTCATCTTCATACGTGATATCGCAGTATTTTTTAAAGCCGATCGCCTTACGGAGCTTGATCAAAACCCCGATCTTAGGCGGCTTTTCGTGTGGGCTACCCTTGATCAAAAATATATCCGCAAGCTCCTTGGCGAGCTTTTCGTCCACGCGCTTATATGCAGGCGGCAAGACCTCGGTAAAGCCCGGATTGATAACATGAAGCAGATCGGCAAGCTTTTGAAACTCGAGCTTTTCCTTTTCACTTGGAAGCGTTAGCGAGCTGAGTAAATTTTTATCGGTGATGCCTACATTACCGCGTTCAGTGAGAATGAAATTTTCGGCGCCGAAAAACTCGCGCAGATCGGCAAAATACCGTCTCAGCGTACGCTCGCTAAGGCCCGTGGTCGCGGCGTAAGATTTAAGATTTATCTCGCCGATGCGCACGAGCACGCTAAGTAAATTTAAAAACTCGAATATTTTTTTGTTACCCATCTCTGTTCCTGTGCTCAGGTTAAATTTAGCACGTCAAATTTAAAGACTGCCGCGCCGGTGAAATTTTACCATAGCCCAAGCACTTTCCACCAAGCCCCGCCGATAAAAGTCCAGATTACTAAATTTAGCGTAGTCATTATAAATCCCAGCCGCCACCATTCGTTTTGCGTGACGTATCCTGCGCCGAAGATTATCGGAGCGGGTGCACCGCCGTAGTGAGTAACCGGCATCATTAAATTCGACGCATACGCAAACACTAAGGCGACCAAGTACGCAGGCGCTCCCGCGGCTACCGCAACCGCAGCAAAAGTTGCATACATCGCGGCGATGTGCGCCGTGAGACTAGCGAAAAGATAGTGCGAATAAACATATACCAAAAGCAAAATTCCAAGTGCGGCGATCCACGGAATTCCACTAACACCAGCGGCCACGAAGTCCGCGAACCACTTAATTAGACCTAGCTTGCTAAGACCGCCCGCAAGCGTTATAAGCGAGCCCATCCAGATGAGCGTATCCCAGCCGCCTTTTTCACCGAGCACGTCCTGCCACGACAATACATCGCTTAGCACCAGCGCACAGACGGCAAGCATTCCCACCGTCGTAGCGCCGATGCCGGTTAGCCCACCCGTAGCCCAAAGTGCGAGTGCGCAAACAAACACGCCTACGACCACTTTTTCGCCGTAGCTCATCGCGCCCATAGCGGCTAACTCTTGACTTGCGATCTGCTTGGCTTGTGGATATTTTTTAAGCTCGGGTGCGTAAATTTTATACAGCAAGCTAGGCATCAAAGCAAGCGATACGAGCCCTGGTACTATAGCGCCCATCGCCCACAAAGACCATGAAATTTGAATGCCTAGCGTATCGGCAGCAAGCTTTGCGATGAAAGGATTGCCAGCCATCGAGGTTAGAAACATCGCGTTCGTGATACCGTTGCTCTGCCACAACGTCTGCATCAAATACGCACCCGCCCTGCGCCTGGAATCACCCGGCTCAGAACCCAGCGCGCTGCTTAGGCCTTTTACGATCGGGAAGAGCACTCCTCCTGCCCTAGCCCCGGCCGAAGGCATCGCAGGCGATATAATAAACTCGCTGATAACGATTGAGTAGCCTATTTTAAGGGTACTATCGCCGATCAGACTGATGATTTTATACGCGATCCTGCGCCCTAGACCCGTTTTAATAAAGCCGCGAGCCAAAATAAAGGCGCAAAAAATTAGCCAGATCGTAGTATTGCCAAAACCGCCCAGAGCGTCGCTGGGCTTTAAAACTTTCGTCAAAACCGCAACCGTAACGCCGATGAAGGCGATGGCGCCGATTGGAATAGGCTGAAGTATGAGCCCTAAAATCGTCGCCACTACGATGGCGAATAGATGCCAAGCCTGCGCACTTACCGCTTGCGGGTGCGGGCAGAACCAGATAGCCATGCCGACCGCGATAAGTACTAAGAATTTTATAAATTTTGGATTCATAATGACCCCCTGATTTTATTTTGCCTCATTTGTCTCGTCATAAATTTAGCTAAACGGCGACGAGGCTTTAAATTTAATCGCTTAAAACTAACGGCAAACTAGACGAAATTTTAAATTCTATTTCGTGGCGTGCGACGTAAAATTCCACCGCGATTTTAAAGTCGGTTTAAATTTCACACACTGCGCGAGCTTCGGTAAAATTTTATGAATTTTACCTGCAGCCGCCATGTGGTAACCGTGCCGCGTAAGGATATACGAATTTAAAGCCGATTTTACGCCGCATCGCGAGCCGTTTCCGCTACGCAAAATGAGCAAGCAGAGCAAAACCCCCGCCTACCTCTTGCTGTCTGCTAAAACCCTATCCACAAACGCCGCGCTCTCGCCGGTGTAAAGCTCGGGGTTCATGATCTTTTCCAAATCGGCGCGAGTGAAGTATTTGGCGACCTCTTCGCGCTCGAGAAGATCGTCGATAACAGGCTTGCCGTCCGTGAAAGCCTTCATACAGACCTCATAAACGATCTCGTGAGCGCTCATCCTACCGAGCTTTTCGCCGAGGTGCAGCATCACGGCTTCGCTTAACATCGCGCCTTTGAGGGCATCGAGGTTACGGCGCATATTTTGCGGATAAACGATTAAATTTTCCAAAATGTCGTTTTGCTTCTCAAGCGCTGCGGCTAAGCAAACGCTAGCGTGCGGCACGCAGTCCCACTCGACCGCTTCGCAGCCCCAGTCGCGCTCATTTTCGCACTCCATCGCCTCGACCGCAAGCGGCGCTTGAGCGCGCACAATCTTAGTAAGCGCAATGACGCTCTCACAAACCTGTGGATTACGCTTATGAGGCATCGTCGAGCTTCCAACCTTGCCCATGAAAAACGGCTCTTCGACCTCGCAAATTTCTGTGCGTTGCAAGCTTAAAATTTCATGCGCGATACGTCCGATCGTGCCTGCAATGAGTGCCTGCAAAGCTACGAATTCCGCGATATGATCGCGGCTTGGATGCCACGAGATGACGGGTACGTTTAAGCCAAGATCTTCAAACATCAGCTTTTGCATCTCAAAACCCTTGCCCTCCTGACTTGCCATCGTACCGACCGCGCCACTTAGCTGTCCCACGAATAACCGCGGCTTAATTTCCTCCAGGCGCTGCAAACTACGCTTGATCTCCTGCGCCCACATCGCGACTTTGAAGCCGAATGTTATAGGTAGCGCGTGGATGACATGCGTACGACCTGCCATGACGGTATTTTTATATTTTTCGGCGATTCTTAGGCACTCGCGATATGTTTTATCTAGCAGCTTCGTAAGTAGCGCATGCGCCTCGCGGATCTGCAACACCATGCCGTTATCCATTATATCCTGACTCGTAGCTCCCCAATGCACAAACTCTCCGCTATCGTCGTCAAAGACCTTTTTAAACTCCTTCAAAAGTGGCACGATGGTTATCGAGCTTTTGTAATTCTCGCCGATCGCATCCAAATTTAAAAGCTCCACATGGGCAAATTTTGTGATCTGCTCCGCTCTACGCGGTTCAATTATACCGAGCCTTGCTTGTGCCCTAGCAAGCGCAGCCTCGGTATCAAGCCACTTTTGTACGCGATTTTCATCACTGAAAATCTTCTTCATCTCTTCGCTTGCGAAAAGCACCCCAAAAACCCTGCTGTCGATTGAACTTGAAGCCATTTTTTACTCCTTGGCAAAAATTTAGCCAAATTATACTCGCGGTCGCGGTCAGAATTTGACCGAATAAAAAATAAGTAGTTTTCCTTAAATTCAGCATTTTTGACTAAAATGGCGCTAAATTTAACGGAGGCGGGTATGAAAAAATTTCTATTTTTGGCGCTATTTTGCGCACTTGCGGCAAACTGCGGCGAGAGCGCGCGAGCGGATAAAATTTCTGCGGCGGACAAAACAACGAGTATCGGCGGGACCCAAAGCGCGCACTTTATAAAGAGCGGCGAAGCAAGCGCCGGCTCGCAAAGCAGCGCCGATGCGGTCATCCAAACGGACGGAATTTCGCGGGCGGATCTGCAAAGCTGCATCGTAAAAAGCGACGAAGGCTCCTGCGAGCGCGTCGCGCGCGGTCTGAAAAGCGGCTGCGAACGAAAAGATCAGCTGTCGTGCTTTTTCTACGCAGATGCGCTAGGGCGCGGCTTGGGCGTAGAGAAGGACGTCGTGGCGTCGTTTGAGCTTTTTCGCGAGCAGTGCGATGCCGGCAGCAGCGAAGCTTGCTACGAGCTGTCAGTCAAATATCTCCAAGGAATCGGCACCCCTCAGAGCTTTGAGCTCTCGGGGCAGGCGCTAGATAAAGCGTGTAAAATGCACAACAAACGCGCCTGCGCGGTGCTCGATCTACTGCCGAAAAATTAGCGCGGCAGAGACGCGATAAAATTCCGAGCTTCGAGCGCAAACAGAGCGCGCCTTTGAAATTTTAGCGGGCTGTGCGAGTGCAGCGCGCGATGAAGCGGCAAATCGGGGCAGGCGGATAAACGAAAAAGGAGCAGAGATGAAAGCTTTAAAGCTTGCGCTAGCGGCGGCGCTGGCGCTTAGTTTGGCAAACGCGGACGGCGAAGCCAAAGGGTTTAAATTTAGCGGCGCAAAAACCAGTGCGCTTTTAGCAAAATGCAGCAAAAAGGACGCCGCCGCATGCTACGAAGCGGCGATGAGATATGAGCTGGGCGGTCGCGGCGTCGTGCGAAACCACTTCAAAGCACAGGGCTTTTTCGCAGACGCATGCGAGCTCGCAACCCTCGCCGAGCGGAAGCAGAGAGACAAAACGGATGGCGCAGGCGGGCGCGCGATGAGCGATCTGCGCGAGCGAGCCTGCCTAGGCAATGCCGCGGCGCTGGAGAGCTTCGCGAGCGGGCAGTGCCGCAGCCTCGTGATATACGACGAGCTTTGCGAGGGCGGCTCGCAGGAGGCGTGCGACAATCTGGCGCGGATGAAGCGCGAAGGCTGGGCGCCTAAGGAGAGCTGCAGCGAGGAGATAGTCGCTAAATTCGGCGACGGCAAGCCGCAGAAATAAAATTTTACTGGCTTCTACGGCGATAAAATTTTAAAATTCCGCGAGTATAAAATTTGCCGAAATTTTATAAAGCTCGACCGAAAATGGTAACAAGGCAGACTAAATTTTAAATTCTAAAACGCGTTTAAATTCATGTATTAAGCGGCGTCAATTTTTGGGCTCAGAGAGATTAGAATTTACGCGGCAAGGCTCTTTGAATTAAAAATCTCGTGTAACGGCTGGAGCTACAATTTTAAGAACCAGAATTTAAACAAAATCTGCAATTTAGTCGTGACGATGATATAATTTTTAGAATTTTGCAAGCGTAAAATATCAAAATTTTGCGTATCTACGTCGAACCGCCCTCCCAAAAAAAGCGCGAAATTTGAAATTTTAAACTGCCATATTGTGCGAAGAGGCAAGAATTTCAGGCAGAGGGAATTTCAATTAATGCGGATTAAAATCCGAGCGCGGCATGCAAAGGTGGTACTGCAAGCGATGGAATTTCAAATATGGGCTCAAGGCTAGCAAGCCGCGGAATTTAAACGCCACGAGCGATAAATTCCAAAGCACCTATTTTAAAATTGCGAGGCGGATATTTAAATTTAAGTGCGGCGAGCGATTAAATTGCAAAAGGAAGCTTAAATTTAAATATCGCAGCTCACAAATTATGCGTAAATTTTGCGCCTAAATTCCACAAGATTGGATGCGCAATAAGCGTTTGCAGTATCGCAGCGAGACTATCAACTAAGCCCCAACACGCTTAAAATCCTATCTACCGAGCGCTTGTGCAAGCGCGTATTTCAAACCGCCGAAGCAAAAAAGCCTGATCGGAGGCGTTTGGCGACGTATCCCAACCGATCGCGCCTCATATTTTGCTCTATAGCCTAGCTCGCGCACGAAATTTAGATTTTGAAATTTAGCGCAAAAATATTATAATTTCGCCCAAATCACGGCTAGGACGGAAAATGAACTCACGCGTGCAAAACGAATATCTAAAATCAAAAATTATGAGCGCCGAGGAAGCCTGCGAGCTGATCCCAAATGGCGCATCGGTGGGCTTTAGCGGCTTTGTTGGGGCGGGCTGCGCACTAGCGCTGCCGCAGGCTCTGGCGCAACGAGCAACAACGCTGCACGAAAAAGGTGAGCCCTATCAAATCGAAATTTTTACGGGCGCATCGACTGATCCGCTTTTAGACGGAGTTTTGGCAAAAGCAGGCGCTGTGAGCTTTCGCGCGCCGTTTTTTACGGATGCCGATATGCGCCGTGCGATAAATAGCGGCGCCGTGCGATACGCGGACGTGCATCTATCAAGCCTTGCCGCGCAGCTTAAAGCTGGCTTTTTTCCAC
>NZ_CALHHT010000051.1 GCF_938031315.1 uncultured Campylobacter sp. | reverse complement strand
TGATCGCGTAGCCCTTAAGCGCGTTGTATGCGCTCGCAAGCGCCGCTCGCAGCCTATCGAAGCTAAGTTCCTTAACGCCCACGTACAACCGCCCGCTCTCGGCAAGGAGTAGATTGCCCTCGCCTTTATAGTTAAAAAGCGCAAACTTATCCGCGTCTTTAATAAATTCGTGATTTAAATTTTTATCTACGACTAAAATAACTTCAAAATCCGCCTCTATCTCGTTAATTTTACGATCTAGCAGTTTTACTTTCATCTCGTTCCTTTCGTGAGTTCATAAAGTGATTTTCCATACGTTTAAATAACCTAAAAAATAGATATAAAATTCCGCCTATGATAGGTATCGCAAAATACCAGTGTTGCTCGATTAGCCGCAGCCCACTCCAAATCTCCTCGCCGAAATACCACGCCAAAACCATCGTCGCACCCGACCAGCACCAAGCACTAAAAAGATTGATAATCGCAAATTTCTTTGCGCTGTAGCGAGTGATGCCGATACTCATCGGGATGATGACGCGGAAGCCATACATATAGCGCTGCATTAAAATTATCGGCCAGCCGTAGCGTTGCAAAAGCAGGTGCGCGATCGCAAATTTTCGGCGCTGTGCCGCGAGCTTTTTACTGATATATTTTTTATTGTAGCGACCGATATAAAAATAAAACTGATCGCCGCAAAATGCCCCAAGACCCGCGACAAAGATACCTAGCGGCAAATTTATGTGCCCCTCGTGCGCCATGATACCGCCCAAAATCAGTGCGATTTCGCCTTCTAAAATACACCAAACGAAAAGCACGATATAGGCGTATTGGTGGTATTCTTGCAGTAAATTTTTAAGTAGCTCTTCCAAATCAGGCCTCTAAAATGCAGTAAACGTTCGTGCGCCGCGTAAACTCGCTAAGATCGTTCAGCTCGCGTAAATTTAGCAAAAAGCAGGCCTCGACGCACTTAGCCTGCGTCTGCGCGATGAGATCTAATGCCGCTCGTGCGGTGCCTCCGGTGGCTATTAGATCATCGATTAGCAGCACCTTGGCATCCTGCACGCCGGAGAATGCATCCACATGCATCTCGACCTGATCGAAGCCGTATTCAAGGCTGTATTTTTGCGAAATCGTGATATAAGGAAGCTTCTTTGGCTTTCTAATCGGCACAAAAGCGACCCTCAACCTCGCAGCAAGTGCCGCTGCAAAAATAAATCCGCGACTTTCTATGCCTACTATGTAATCAAGTCCGTAATCGGCGTAGCGCTCGGCTAGATGATCAAGCAGGAAATTAAACGCCTCGCGATCGCCTACGAGTGTCGTGATATCGTAAAACAAAATACCGGGCTTTGGGAAGTCGCGCACGGTGCGGATCGAGCGAAATAAATAGCTTTTTTGCTCGTTGCTTAGACTTTTCATAGCTTACCTCTTTTCAATCTTGCGTTTTGGATTTTTAAGCTGCAGTTTTCGCTCTCCTCATTTTGCAGGGCCTCAATGCCGAAGCGAAGGGCAGTTTTGAGCTTTTCGTTATCGCTTTTAAGCTTTGAAATTCTTTCTTCGCTCTTGCGAAGTAAGGCGTAAATTTTAGAATTTTTTCGGATCGATAGAATAAGTAGCGCTGCAAAAAATAGCGCTAAAACGCCTAATACTACGCTCATTGCTCGTCTCCTTCATTTGGATTTGCAAAGCGGCGCATAGTAGCGAGTGTTGCGCTAAAATAGACAGAATTTATGCTCCTAAAATACGCACTAGAAAGATTTGCTTCCTTTAAATTTACGCTCGTAATAGCAGAATTCGCATCTGTTAAACCTGCACTAGCGCAATTTACGTTTTTTGGCTTAACGCTCATGTAAACGGAATTTGTGGCCTTGAAATTTATAATTGCTGGGTTTAAACCGACAAAATCTTTGCGGCTAGCTTTTTGAGCGGAATTTTTCTCGCAAACGCTCGCGCGCGTAAAATTTAACGTAGAATTTGCGCTAGTGGAATTTTTATCTAGCGGATTTTTCTCATTAAAGATTATCTTTGCGTGCGTCGAATCTAAATTTATATGACGTGCACCGCAAAAGCTTATCAAGGGATTCTCGCCGGTAAAAAAGGAATTTTTATCGTTAAAGCTCCGCGCGCAATTTAATGCGGAATCCGTGTCGATGGGATTTTTGTCGGAAGGATTTTTACCACCGAAGCTTAATTTGGAATTCCGCCCATTTAAATTAGCGCCATAGCTTTGTTCCGTAAAATTTTGAGCGGAATTCTGCATGAAATTCTCCCCATCAAATCCATGCGTAAAATTCGCACTGCCGCAAGCAGCTAGCTTTGCGACGCGCTTAATGTGCCTACCGCCCGCAAAATCGGTACTAAAAAATGCCCTAATCATATCTTCGATCACCAGCGCGCCCATCAATCGCTCGCCGAAGGCTAGGACGTTGGCGTCGTTGTGCTCTCTAGCCAGCCGCGCACTCGTCACGTCATGACACAGCGCGCAGCGGATGTGAGCGTGACGGTTTGCGGCGATGCTGATACCGATGCCCGTACCGCAAATCAAAACACCGTAAATGCCGTAGTCGGT
>NZ_CALHHT010000050.1 GCF_938031315.1 uncultured Campylobacter sp. | reverse complement strand
CGCCGCTCGCGACATAAGTTGCGCCGTTTTCATCGCTTATGATTTTCGCTTGCGCGGCGTCCGCGGTATTATCTAAATTTTTAACCGCTCCGCCGCTTTCGCTTGCCGTAAACGTGCGCCCCAGCAGCTCGCTAAGGCTATATTCGCAGCCTTTTACACTAAAAGCTCGCAGATCGGCGCAACATCCACTCTCAAAGATCATGCCGTCGCTAGGGCTTATAAAAGCCGTCTCGTCTGTCGCTATCTCGCGCGGACGCAGCAAGCGGCGAGTAAAAAGCGCGTTTAGGCTCGCGTAGCTTTGCGGCGGATCAAATTCGCTCATATCGATTTTGAAAAATTCCACATATTTGCGGTTGATAAAATTTTGTATAAATTTAGGGAATTCCACCGCGGCGATAATACCGAAAATCCTCGAAATAAAACTTCTCATCTATGCCTTTCTAAGCTTAAGTAGCGCGATCTCGGCATCGGCAAAGACCCTTATCGGCGGGCCCCAAAACCCTACGCCGCTGCTTACGTAAATTTGCTTCAGCCCGTCGTTATACAGCCCGTAAAGATACTTCTGGCTAAGCAGCACCAAAAGCGTCCATGGGAAAATTTGCCCCGCGTGCGTGTGTCCGCAGATACACAGATCGACCTCGTCGCGCACGAAATCCACGACGTATTTAGGCTGATGCGCGAGTAAAATTTTTGGTTTATCGGGGTTTGCCTGCGCTAGCGCAGCGCCGAGATCTGGCTGCATATATCCGAAGCGAAAGCCACTAAGATCGTGCACGCCCATTAAATTTAGCCCTTCAAATTCCTCACTTTCGTTTTGCAGCACCCGCACGCCCGCTTTTTGCATCGCCGCTATAAGCCCGCTTGCGTCGCCGCGGTAATACTCGTGGTTGCCTGCGACGAAAAAGATAGGCTTTTTGATCGCCTCAAGAGGCTGCAAAATATCCCCGAGCTCATCCGAGCGCAGATCAAACATATCGCCCACGATCAGTAGCGCATCGAAGCTTAGCGAGTTTATCTGTGCTACGACGCCTTGCAAAAACTCCTTTTTCAAAAACTCTCCCAGATGCACGTCCGAGATGACGGCGAAGCTTAGCTCGCGAGCTAAGCTTTTGATTTTTATTTCGCGCTCGGTGATCTTAGGCTGCTTAAGCGCATTGAAAAAGCCCTTAAACAGGTAGCTAAAAGTCATTATTACAAAGGTTACGTCGATGAAGGTTTTTAAAAATTTTCGCCTGTTTTCGCTAAATTTAGCCACGTGCGTGGCGGCGTTTAGCACATCGTAAGCAAGGCAGAGGAAAAAAAGAGATAAAGTAATCGCCGCGCAAAATACGCAGACCTTATAAAGCAGCTCGTTTTTAAAGCTCATGCCCGGGGCGAATCCGGCAAAAAAGATCGCATCAAAGACCGCTAAAACTATGCAAAGCAAGATCAGAGCGGGGCGAAATGTCCAAAAATTTTTATATGACGCAAAGCGCGCGCCGATCGATTTATAAACGTAAAGATTGAAAAACAGAAATAAAACCGTACCGACGATCGGGAAAATATAGGCGCTTTTCAAACTCTAGCCTTGGATATACTCGTCCAGCTTATGTTGATCGAAGCTCGCGATATTGTGCTCCTCGTCCAAAACGAGAGCCCCGCTCTTTTTAAATTTAGTGATGGTGCGCGAAAATGTCTCGGGAGTCACGTTTAGAATTTTGGCTATTCTAGTGTATTTCGTGCTCATAAAAATATCAAAATTTTCGTTGATAAACTTAGCGATTTTGCCGTCGCAGCTAAGCACGACTTGATTATCAAAGACCGCATTTAGCGCGCGGATCTTTTCAGACATCGATTTTAAAAGCTCCAGGCAAATTTTAGGATCGCTCATAAACTCGTTTTTAAATTTTTCATAATCGATCTTTAGCACCTCGCCGTTTGTCGAAAACACGCCGCTAGCGGGATAGCTCGTCTCTTCGAAATTTACCATCTCGGCTACGAGCGAGATGGGGCGGATCTCGCGCATATGGATCTCACGCCCCTTTGCGGAGGTTTTATAGATTTTTAAAATTCCTTTTAGCAGGATTAATAGATACTGCGAGCGCTCGCCCTCGAAAAATAAAATTTCGCCCTTTTTGTAGCTTTTATGGATGCTAATCTGCTCCAAACGATCGATTTGCGCTGCGCTTAGAGCTTTGAAATAAGGAATTCTCTCAAGCATCGCCGCGACCTATTTTTTAAGCAGGTCTCTTATCTCGGTAAGAAGTTTAATCTCTTCGCTAGGCTCCGCAGGTGCGGCAGGCTCCGGCGCAGGAGCAGGCTTTTTAAGCTTATTGATCGCCTTGATCGCGCAGAATATACAAAACGCGATGATGATAAAATCGACCGTTACCTGGATAAACGAGCCGTAGTTTATCGTAACGGCGGGGGTCTGCCCCACCGCTTCTTTTAGCACGATCTTAAGATCGGTAAAATTCATGCCTCCCGTAAGAAGTCCTAAAACCGGCATCATGATGTCGCTTACGAGCGAGGTTACGATCTTGCCGAAAGCCCCGCCGATGACGACGC
>NZ_CALHHT010000049.1 GCF_938031315.1 uncultured Campylobacter sp. | reverse complement strand
TGATGATGGCCTCGGTGCGCCGTTAAATCGCGACCATGCGGAAAAGTTTTACATCAAATCCTGTGAGCTGGGCTATGATGACGCCTGCAGTAATTTAAGCTATTTATATGCAAGCGACGGGGATCTGCGCGGATTTTACAAAAGGCTCGAATACGTCAAAAAGGGCTGCGACGCGGGCAATAAAAAATCCTGCGAGTTCTACGAGTTTATAAAAGAGAAAATTTTAAAGAAGCAGGGCAGTCGGTAGCCCAGCACGCGTTTGCCTGTTTGCGCTGCTTGTTCGCGCGCCACCTGTTTTGTACTGCCTGCCGTGCGTCGTCTGTCATATGGTGTCTATTTTGCGCTATCCGCCTTGCACCGTCTATCTACGCTACTTACTCGTCGCGCGGTATTCGTTTGCGGCGGCTTCTGCGATACTACCGCGGCGGATTTGTGAGCTTTTGCGGCGTGCGGAATTTTACTTGGAATGCTATCGCTAAAATTTTAAGGCTTAGTTCTAAATTTAGGGCTTGTAGAGGTTCAACTTTAAAATTTTATGGGCGGCGCTGCAAACAAGGCATAAATTTTGATTTTAAAATTTTACGGCGCGGAATTTAGCGCGGAAGCAAAGCGCGAAGCTGTTTGAGGAGACAAATTGGAATATGAGATCACGGGCGAGGTTCGAAATCTCCGCGTCCACGCTGCGAGAGGAAATAGCAAAATTTGGGTATTTTTCGAGATAGACGGCGTGAAGCTGCGCGGCGAGTTTAACGATATCCCCGTAGAGGAGGGCGAGCCTGCGCGCGCATATTTCATCCGCGGAGGATATGCGGGCAGCTACGTGATCACTCGAGTTCAGGTGGTGCGCAAACCAAGCCCTTTGCGCCGCAAGCTGGGGATCGCGACCGCCGTGTGCACGCTTGGCTTCGGCGCGGCGCTGTGGATTGTAGGCTTTGGGATTTTAAACGTCGGCGGGAGGGGCTCGCTAATTAATTTTGTCTGTATTGCCGCCGCAGGATTTGGGGTGCTAAAAGAGGGCGCGGGCAATCTGAGAGCGTGGCTGAATCAACGCACGTCCGAGTAGATCGCCGCTGCGGCGTAAATTTCATAAATTTAATCCGCCGAATAAAATTTACTCGCGTCGCCGTATCTTTGCGACATAAATTTTGCTAAAATTCGCTCCGAGCGCGAAATCCGCCGCGCAAATTTAGAAAAAGGTAAAATTTTGAATATAAACGAAGCAATAGAGGCAACCGCGAAAAAGCAAAAAGAGTGCCGGCTAGCATTTGCAAAGTATCTGTTTTTAGGGATCTTTTTTATAGCCATATTGCCGCTTAGCGGGATTTTCGTAGCGGAAAAAATTTTTAGAAGTGAATTAGCCGTAATATTTATTATTTTCCTTTATGCGCCAATTTTTATCGTCTCATGGATGACAACTTGGTCTAATGTAATTGAACCATTAAGCGTTTACGAGGAATTTTACAAAGACGTTTATATTCGTACCATTATTTCAGATATAAATCAAGCTTTTAGTTATAAACCGTCGGCGGGGATTAGCCGTGAGGAATTTAAAAAGATCGGCATATATGCGCAAAATAAATTTCGCGCCGAAGATCAAATCAGCGGCATTTATAATGGCGTCAAATTTAGCTTAAGCGAAGCAATAAGGATACCGGGCGGAACTATCGTCGCCGGCACCGGCTGCTCCCCGGAAATAGCCGCAGTCCTTTTTGTTGCTACGGCTTTCTATACAATCTATAGCAATGCCCAAGCCTTTAGCGGCTCGGTCTTGGTTTGCGAGTTTTACAAGAAATTTAGCGGTCAAACGATAGTGGCAAGCCGCACGCTAAACACTAAATTTATAGGCGAAAAAGAGCAGATGGACGACCTGTTTTTTAGCAAAGAATTTAGGGCCTTTGCGGATGATAAAGTAGAGGCGCGGTATCTTTTGACGCCCGCGTTTATGGAGCGTCTGCGAGAGCTAAAGGAAAAATTCGCGGGGAAAATGGGGGTGAGCGCGGCGTTTATGGACGATAAATTTTATCTATTTTTAAACGGAGCGAAAAATAAGTTTGAAACAACGCTCTTTTCGCCGCCGCCGAGCCTTGAGGATGCCACTGAAATTAAAAAGGAAATTTCAGAGCTTTTATCTATCATAGACGAGTTAAATTTAAACCCGGATTTAAGCGGGGCGGCGATTTTGGCTGATTAATGCGCGCCGCTATTTATCGGCTAAAATTTACTTGCGCTGCGCCAGGATCGCCGCTATTCTCCGCTACCGACCGAGATACGCTACGGCTCGGATCGCTCATTTTCGCTACCGACCGGGGCGCGCTTAAGTAGCTCCTGTTCGCGAGCGAATAATCTGCAAAATTTCTCCCAGTCGTGCAGATGACGAGCCTATGCTCTTTGCCGCTTTCGTCAATGTATATGCCCTGCGGAGCCCATCTTTTGCCGGTAATCGAAAAACGACAATGCCTCGATGTCCTCTTGCAGCACGCCTAGCATCATGCCGTTATCGTAAATTTTTAGATCGTAGCAGGTCTTTTTCATTTAGACTTTCTAAATTTTATCACGACGGAATTTCACCGCGATATAAATTTAAAAATTCCGCTGCGATAAAATTCCACCTCCTTGGAATTTTGCACATCGCGAAATTTACCGCGAATTCCACCCCTTTAAATTTTGCGGCGTCAATCCTTGATAAAATTCTGTAAAATTTCACCGCAAGTAAAATTTAGCCCGCCAGCGCCTTTAGCTGCTCGGCGCTTAGCCCGTCAACCAAAATATAGCTCGCATCGATGAAGCGGTAGCTTTGCTTCGGCAGGCGCCCGATAAACTCGTCGTATTCCAGCTCGGCGATGGCGCGGTAGTTACCTGCGTCGTTTTCGTCGCCCTCTATGCCTATGAGCGCGATCTGCCAGCGCGCTACGTCGCTATTTTTCAGCATCTCCGCGTTTTGCCACTCCACAAGCGGCTTGTAGGGCAGGATAGTAGGCAGGTCCTGCGTGAGCGCGTATGAGCCCATTATCGTGCCGTCATCTCCATTTCGGTAAAACCTCTGGTGCGCGCTGTAAGCGTCGAGGTACTGCACCTCGGTTAGCCGCCTGCTAAACTCGGCGGCGGGGTTGTATGAGGCTAAAATTTCATCCATCATCGCGCGGTTTATCGCAAAAGGCCTCTGCACCCCGTAGCAAAAATTTACCTCCGTATCGCCGTTTAAGTGCTGATCTATCGAATGTAGCCCCGCCGCTATATCGCGCTCATAGTCGAATTGCTCTATCCTGTCGTGAGTGTAAATTTCGCCGTTTTCATCCGTGATCTCGCTTCCTAGCTGCTTAGATAGCGCCTGCAGATACGAGATTGCTAAAACCCAATCAAAGACCGTCGCGGGCGTATTTACGCGCACGGCGTAGCTTTGCTGCTCCTCGTCATATCTTAGCTCCATCCCGCGCCCGCTCTTGCCCCGCACGCCCAAAATCAAACACTCATACTCGCTCAAAGGCGATTTTAAAAACGCCCTCTCGCCAAAGTCCTCGGCGCTCTCGTCTATGTCAAATACCGATAGATCGGGCAGGAAATCCAATGCTTTGCTAACGCTCATGGCGTCCGAATACCCCATAAATAGCGGTCGCTTTTTATTTTTGACGCGAAATTCTACGCTCACCCTTTTCTCCTTTGTTAAATTGGCAAAATTATAGCGAAATTTTACCTACCGCAGCGGGCTAAATTTGCGCTCGCCGTTCGCGATAGCTTGCGCATTTTGCGCCTCCCTGCGCATATATTTGTGTCCGCTCGCGCCGTATTTTAGCTTGCCTGTAGGTTTTTTTACATGCCCGCGGTACAGCCTGAATATTTGTGAGTTAAAATTTTACCGCGATGAGGGCTTTTGTAGCTTTTTCAAAATTTAGCGCGTAGCTTGGTGTTTATCGCCCGCATTTAAAGCGCAGACTGCGCGGCGGGTGCTTGAGCGCTAAATTTACGAGCGCAAGTCCACATTATCGATCACGCGAATGCGCGCCGCAGCCCGCACAAAACTCACTAATAATCGCAAAAGCTTACGCGCCGATCGCGTCTTTTAGGCTCTGTGCGCATAAACCCGCATCCTTTAGCTCGCGCAAAATTTCGCCCATCAGCTCTTCTTTGAAAATGTCCAGTATCATCGCGCCCGCGTCCAGCTCAGCATAGCGTAGGGCGGGTTCGCTGAAGTTTTTAAGCTCTTTAAACCGCCGCTCGCCCCGCCTGGCAAATCCGAGCCGAACCTCGTTCGGGCTAAGGCTCAGCACGCCGCCATCGCGAGCGAAATTATACACGCTAAAGCCGTAAAGCTGCGGATCGGCGGCTCTTGCGCGCACGCCTAAAATTTCCTCCAGCCGCGCCTTTGTGCCATTTAGATCGAGCCTCGTTTGCAGCGCGATCTTGCCGCCCGTATCGAGCCGCAAAAGCGCCAAAAACGAAACGAAATCCTGCGCGATGATGCTTAGCTCATCGCATTCGACGTCGATGTAGGCGACCGCAGGCTGTTTGCTCGCGCGGTAGTCCAGGCACAGGTACCAGTATCCGTCGCCGCTGAAGGGCACCAGCCCGTCAAGCTCGAAGCTCACGCATTCGCACTCCTCGCCCCAGCTAAAGCGCGTAAGCGACGGATGCGCCTCGCCGATGCCGCTAACGGCGTCCAGCGGGTAGCCCTCTAGCTCGTAGCGCAGGTAGCCGCCGTTTTGGATGCTTAGCATCATGACTAGCTCGCGCGGCAGGGCGTGTCCTAGCTCCTCCTCCGCGGCCCTCAGCGACTCGGGCGTGAGCGAATCTTGTAGATAGGGCAGGTAGATCGGCCTGCGCCAGATGTTTGCAAGCTCGTTTGCATTCATTTTCGCTCCTTTAAATTTTGCGGGTTAAAATTTCAAGCGCGCCTTAAATTTCAAGCTCGAACCCAAAATCTCGGGCTATAAAATTTTAAAATTTTACGGCGCCGAATTTTTTACGACCTGCTCGCTGTATTCGGCTCGCCTGCATCTATACGGCTCGTCTTTCGACGGTTTAATTTTAATCTCGATCGGAGCGCGCCGCCGTTTAAATTTAAGCCGCGCCGAGCGGGTTCAAAGCTGGGCGTAGATAAAATTTCATCGTAAATTTATGCAGCCCGAGCATCTATTTAAAGCGGCAGAATTTTATAAGCGAGCTAAAGCCTTTCGCGTGCCTAATCGAAATCATAATACAGGCTCTACGCGCCGTTTTGCGGGTTTTTAGCAAACATCAAGCTGCCGCCGTCTATGACGTTAAAGCCCGCCTTGTCGTCTGAAGAGACCTGAAAAACGAACTGATAGCCCTCGCCGAAGCTCACTCCTGACTGGCAAAAGGAGGGATAGCCGCCAAATTTCGTGCAGTTATAAAACTCCAAGGCGATGTCGTCGTAATACTCGAGCCCCTCCGTCTCCTCAAGACGCAAAATTTCATCTATGGCGTCCGTATCCAGCCCGCCGCCGTCCCAAACGGGCGTATCGTCCGCGGCAAATTTTGGCTGCAAAGGAAAGGGCCTTATCTGCGAGCGCGGATTTGCAAGCTCCTTTATGACGAGCTCGCTTACGTCGCTATACTCGCGGATCGCCCATAGGCCGTCCATATTCTCATCAAATTTGCCGATGATATCCTGCGAGATGAAGACCGCAAGCAGCTTGACACCGTCTAAGACCTGCGGCACGTGGGGTAGCGCGGGCAGGTAAAACTGCGCCAGAGGAAGCATCGGCACGCCGTTTTGATCCGTAGGCAGCTCCTCGTCCGCCGCGTAAGCGAGCACGCGACCGATCCAGCACTCATCAATAGCGCCTCGCGGCCTCACGCCGCCCGTTTGAAAATAGGTGATTTCGCGCGCGATCTTGCGCTGCAGCTCCTTAATCTTTTCTTGCAGATCCGTTTGCATTTGCGTCCTTTTCGGTTGGAATTTTAGCGCTTTTGTGAAATTATAGCGTAAATTTTACCCGCCGCCACGAGCTAAATTTGCAGCGCAAGGAGTTGTGAAAAGTAAGCTTAAAGCTTTTTGGGAGTAAAATTTAAACAGACCCACGTAGGCGGTAAATTTAATCAAAGGAGCGAAAATGACGAAGGATCAGTGCTGCGTTTTAAAGCATTTGACGGCGGGCGAGACGGGCGGTTTTGAGAAAACGGGCGAGATGAATGACGGCGAGTTTTTGAACGCGCTTATCGCAAAAGGGCTCGTGCGGGTGCTTGACTGGGTCGGCGAAGACGAGACGGGCGATGTGGGCAAATTTATCAGCTCTAGGCTTGATGCACTGCAAAGCGGCGTGGCTCTAGAGTGCGATAAAATTTACGCAAGGCTCGAAAAAGAAGCAAAAAAGAGGGTTTCGAGCGCGGCGATGCGAGCCTATTTTTGATGAACGAGTTTCAAAAGGCGCTAAAGAAGAGCGATTTTAGGCTCTTTACTTTGGATCTTCATAGCAATGCTTATTATCTGCTCGTCGCGCACAAGGACGCCGAGAAAGATTTTAAAAAGCTAGGCAAGCGCGAGGAGCTATTTTGGGACATCGCGCCGTGGGGCAAGCGCCGCAAAAGGCAGATCCTTTACGTCATAAACTGCGAGTGCGGCGAGATGTCGGCGTGGCAGCTGGACGCGGACGAGCCGTCGCCTAGAGATGAAGTCTGCGAAGTATGCGGGCGGGTGCTTTTCGACGCAGACGGCAATGCGATGCAGCCTTTAGAGAAGGAATTTATCTGATCTTACTTGCTTATCGCGGCTTTGCGTGCGAAGTCTCGGCTGGATGAAAGTCAAATTTTATTGCGCAGCTCGGCAGGATTTGGCACACGGGTTTGGTTTGCGGCTCGGCGGCGAAACGCGGTTTAAATTTAAAGCTTGTCCGAGCGGTGGAATGTAGTTTTTGATTTGCAGCTTGCTTTGGTAGTAAAATACGCTTCGGCGCGGCTAGTTTCGGTTTTCTATTCACGTGAGCGGCGAAATTTTACAGCTTGCGTTTGTATCTCGCAAGACCGTAGCGCAGGACGCACTCTTTTAGCTCTTACGTTCCGCTTTTACGTTTTTGTCTCTCAAATTCGCAGTTGTGTACGCATCCGCTCATACTGCGCTAAATTTTGATTTTAATGGTTGTGGATGCCAAACTTGCTCTACTAAAAATCAAAATTTAGCTCTGTTGCGATCACTAAATTTATAAGCCTGTAAATTTAGAATTTTAAGCGTAAAATTTTGACCTAAAATTTCTAAAATCTCTGAATTTTAAAATTTTAAATGCGATACGAGCTTGCCGGCTCGCTTGTTATAAGGTTCGTAACTCCGCCGCCGCAGAAGCGACGAATTTATTCGATAAAAATAAGACAAAATTTTTGCTAGAGAACGCCCGAAAAGAATTCCGATATTAGCGCGACCGCAAACGCGCTATGTTTGAAATCCGAAACCGACGAGGTGCGGCGAAAGGCTAGCCGCGAGCTTTGGCGATGCACGCCTCGATCGCCGCCATCACCGCTGCGCGAAACCCAGCCGCCTCCAGTGCCGCCAGCCCCTCTATCGTCGTGCCCGCAGGCGAGCAGACGGCGTCTTTGAGCTCCGATGGGCGCCTGCCGCTTTGTAGCAGACGCGTCGTGCCCTCTACCGCCGCCGCTACCGCGTCGTAGCACAGCGTTCGCGGTAGTCCGCCACGCACGCCCGCATCCGCCGCAGCCTCGATAAAGGCGCACACATACGCAGGCAGACTCCCTGCGATCCCCGTAAATGCGGCAAAGCCAGCCTCATCTATCTCGTAGAATTTGCCGATTTTGGCGGCTAGCGCTCGTACGATCTCCCGACTGGCCTCATCAAAATACTCGCCGTAGCACAGCGCCGTAGCCGACGCGCCGATGCCCGCAGCGACGTTTGGCATCGCGCGAGCCACGAAAACGTCCGCACCTACGATATTTTGGGCGCACTCCAGCTTGAAATTCGGCGCCAAAAGAAGCAGAATTTTACCCGCGAGCTCGGGCGCGATCAGGTGCAAAATCCCCTCGTAACTGGCGGGCTTGGTCGCGAGCACGATAATATCCGCAGCGTGCGCCAGCTGCGTCTCGCCCTCTAAAATTTGCACGCCGTAGCGCTTGCGTAAGACTTCGTTTTTACTTCTAGCATAAGCTAGGACTTGAAGCTTCGTATCGGAGCCGGGCTGCGCGCAGGCGGAATCACGTTCGCGGCTCGCAAAATTCTGCTCTAAATTTGCGGAATTCTGCCCGCAAGCCGCAAAGCTCTGAGTATCTGGCATAAAATTTCGCCCGTCGTGCGCGGAATTTTCTCCGCTCGAATTTGCTTTTAAATTTGCCGTCTCGCTCTGTTTTTGCGCCGAGACTTCCGCAGAGTTTAACGCGTCTTTGGCGGCGTCCGAGCTAAGCGTTTCTTTAAGCGAGCTTTCCGCGTCTTTTAGCCCCGCATTTAGCGTCTCTTTGACCGAGTCTATGCCGCCTTTTATCTCGTCGAGCTCCTCAAACGTGAGCTTTTTGCGCACGCCCTCGCTTGCTCGCGTGATACTCTCTTTATATTTTTTGGCGTCCTCTTTGAGCTCGGCGATGCGAAGCTCCTGATCGAAGCTCGATTTTGCGTCGTTGATGGTTTTTTTGATGACTTTGAAGTATTTCGCGAGCTCGACCAGCACTTTTGGAAGCTTTTCGGGCCCCAGCACGATTATCGCGATGATTAAAATGACCGTAATTTCAGGCATACTGATACCAAACATAAAATTTCCTAACGTAAAAAGTGGCGTATTGTAACTAAAATTTCATTAATCTTAAATTTAGCGCCCGCGGCGGCTTTCTTGCGTGATAAAAAGCGCAATCTCGTCGGCGAGCAAAAAGTTGGGATTATAAAATTTACCCTCGCCGAATTTCAGCTTTTTTGCCCGCACGAGCAGCTGCGCGTTGCTTAGCTCCGCGGCGTTTAAAATTTGCGCCTCAAATCCCAAAACGCAGCGCAGCCCAAGAAATATGCGCTCGAGCTTTTTATCTTGCGCGCTTAGAACTTCGCGCTGTTTTTGCAGCGGATCTGCAATATAACTTTGTAAATTCGTAGGCGAGCTAAGGCGCACCTGCCCGCTAGTTCCGACCGCAAATGCCCCAAATCCCGCGTAATCCTCGCCGCGCCAGTAGGAGAGATTGTGCTTACAGCGCAGTCCGCACGCGGCAAAATTTGAAATTTCATACTGGCTAAAGCCGGCGTCCGCCGCAAGAGCAAAGAGAAATTTAGCTAGAGCCGCGCTTTCCTTTTTGAAGCTTTCGCGCCCGAAAAAGGGCGTATTTTCCTCAAGGCTCAGCGCATAAGCGCTCAGATGCGGCACTTCGCAGCGCGCAAGCTCAGCCATTTCAAATTTTAAATTCCTTTTATCGTCAAATTTGCTCGCATAGATTAGGTCTAAGTTTATATTATCAAAGCCCGCCGCTTTGGCATTTTGCACCGCCAGAAAAATCTGCGCCGCACTGTGCGCGCGACCGAGGAACTTTAGCTTGGCATCGTTGAAGCTTTGTGCGCCGAAGCTGATGCGATTTACGCCGAGCCCCTGCATCGCCCTAAGCCAAGCGGGGCTAGCGGAGTTTGGGTTGGCTTCAGAACTGATTTCGGCTTTGGCGGCAAAACGCGGCGCGAGCAGCGCAAAAATTTCGTCGTAAAGCCCCGCATCTACGGCACTTGGCGTGCCTCCGCCGATGAAAAGCGTCGAAATTTGCGCGTGCGGATTTTTCGTCAAAAAATCGCGCACCTCAAGCTCTAGCGCGCGAAAGTAGCTTTTTACGAGGCTAAACTTATCGCTGAAGGAGCCAAAGGCGCAATACGGGCATTTGGAGGTGCAAAACGGCACGTGGATGTAGATGTGCAAGGGCGGTCCTATGGGCTAAATTTACGTCGCAAAATTTAGCGAATTAATTTGAAAATTTATATAAATTTTAAGCCTCTTAACGCAAATTTTAATATTTTTAGGTAAAATTTTGAGAAATTTTTTGTGAGAAAACGAGATGGAAAAAGAGAAAAATTACAGACCGAATGTCGCTGCAATCGTACTTTCGCCCTCGTATCCGTTTAATTGCGAAATTTTAATCGCGCAACGAAGCGACATCAAAGGCGCTTGGCAGTTTCCTCAAGGCGGTATCGACGATGGTGAAACGCCTACGATGGCTATCCGCAGAGAGCTAGGTGAGGAGATCGGAACAAGCAAAGTCGATATCATCGCTGAGTGCCCGAAGTGGCTTAGCTACGACTTTCCCGATGGGGTAGCTCAAAAGATGCGCCCATACGACGGGCAAATTCAAAGGTATTTTTTGGTGAGATTGCGAAGCTTAGCCGATATAAACATCAATACCAAACTTCCGGAGTTCGACGCATTTAAATTCGTAGGCGCGAATGAGGTTTTAAGGCACGTAAATCACTTCAAAAAGCCGATTTACGCGACGGTTTTAAAATATTTTAAGGAGGAGGGTTACATTTAATGCTGATCGTTCAAAAATACGGCGGTACGAGCGTCGGTACGCTAGAGCGGATCGAGGCGGTCGCGCAGCGCGTGATAAAGACTAAAAACGAAGGACACGATGTCGCGGTAATCGTCTCTGCGATGAGCGGCGTTACCAATCAGCTCATCGAGCAGGCGGAATTTTTTACTAAAACTCCCGTAGGCAGAGAGATGGATGTGCTGCTAAGCTCGGGCGAGCGCGTCACGAGCGCACTTTTGGCTATCGCGCTAAATGCCAAGGGCTATGCTGCGATCGCATTTAGCGGGCGTGGTGCGGGCATCGTGACGGATAATTTTCACACCAAAGCTCGCATCGTCTCTATCGATCCAAAAAGTATGCAAGAGGCGCTAAAGCAGGGCAAAATCGTCGTCGTCGCGGGCTTTCAAGGTATCAGCACCGCGGGCGAAGTAACTACGCTCGGGCGAGGCGGAAGCGATCTTAGCGCAGTCGCCGTCGCAGGAGCGCTGAATGCCGATCTGTGCGAAATTTACACCGACGTAGACGGCGTATATACGACCGATCCGCGCATCGAGCCCAAAGCCAAGAAGCTTGATCGCATCAGCTACGACGAGATGCTTGAGCTTGCGAGCTTGGGAGCGAAGGTTTTGCAAAATCGGAGCGTTGAGCTTGCGAAGAAATTAAATGTAAATTTGGTGACGCGAAGCAGTTTTAACGATCATGAAGGAACACTCATAACAGGAGAAGAAAAGATGGAAGATGCGGTAATTAGCGGCATTGCACTGGATAAAAATCAAGCAAGAATTACGATTAGAAACGTAGAGGATCGCCCTGGCGTCGCGGCTGAAATTTTCTCCGCGCTTGCGAGCAAGGAGATCAACGTCGATATGATCGTGCAAAATATCGGACGAAATGGGGAGACTAATTTGGGCTTTACCGTGCCGCAAAACGAGCTAGAGACGGCCTATAGGGTAATGAAAGAGGTAAATCCAAATCCGAATTCCATCATCGAATCAGACGCCGACATCGTAAAGGTTTCTTTAGTGGGCGTAGGTATGAAAAGCCACAGCGGCATAGCCAGCAAGGCGTTTAAGACGCTTGCGGATGAGGGGATAAATATCCAGATGATCTCCACGAGCGAGATTAAAATTTCGATGATCGTAGAGGCCAAATACGGCGAGCTCGCCGTGCGCGCGCTGCATAAAGCCTACGATTTGGATAAATAATGCAGGATCTGCATACTTGGAGCGTCACGGCGATGCGCTCCGAGCCCGGACTTGAGTGGCTCGAGGATCGCAAGGAGGACTGGACGCCGCTTTTAGCATCAAAGCTCAAATTCCTCCACGACGGCTTTGCTTTCATCGTCATCTGCGACGATGAGCGAAGCTGGTTTAGTGAATACATCATAAAAAAGATCAACTCATCGACCAACTCTCGCCCGCTGCTGCCGTTTTTTTCGCTGCGTTCGCTTTATCGCGGCGGCGTAAATAGCCTAGAGGACGCGCTGCTGCTAAACGATATGTTAAGCCTTGCGTTTGCCAACGGCTTTATATATTTTTACATCGGCAACGGCAACCATCCGCTAGCCAAAATCGCCAAAAGCCACGAGGACAGCTATCTGTGGCTCATCGACGAGAGGCTGCAAAACAGCTTCTACATGAGCGAGAGCGATCCGAGCTTGGATCTCAAACTTATCCAGCTTTTTAAAATTTTAGACAAAAGCATCGACGCCGTGCTTTTTGACGAAGTGGTGCTTTGAAAATCATAAATCAGATCGTTTTAACTAACGATTATGAGGGCTTTAAAGATAAAATTTTAGCCGAAATTCCACGCAAAAATTTAAGGTTTTTCGAAAGCGTCGAGCTTAAGATCGACGAGGCGCGAAAGATCATTGACGAAGCCTACGTCGCCGAGCGCGAGGATAAGATCATCGTCATCGCCGCTACGAAATTCGGCGAGGAGGCGCAAAACGCTCTGCTTAAAATTTTAGAGGAGCCGCCTAAAAATACGGTATTTTTCCTGATCACCCCCTTCATCAACGCCTTGCTGCCTACTATCCGCTCGCGCCTTATCGTGCAAAACCTCTGCGTGCGAAAGCCCAGATACCGCACCGGGTTAAATTTAACCAGGCTCAGTCTAAAGGAAGCGGTGGAGTTTATTGACGCGCAGATCGCGCTGGAGCGTAAAGGCGAGCTGGATAAGACGGCGCTAAAAGCGCTTATCGGCGAGATCGCGCTGGAGTGCTTCGAAGCAGGTGTTAGGCTAAGCGGCGATGAGCTGCAGCGGATTGACCGCCTAAGTTACCTTGCCGAGCACAACGCTAAGGCCCACGCCGTGCTTACTCCGCTGCTTTTGATGATAGAGGAGAAAAGATGAAAATTTATAAAATTTCAAACGATGCCGACTTTACGCTGATTTGCGAGCGTATCGGCGTGCGAAATGCGGGGCGGGCGATAATGCAGAAAAAATCGCGCCTAAACTTTTTCTATCTAAAAGACCTGCGCGCGTCCGCGGCAAATATTTTAAAGCAAGATGCCCTTAGCATCGGCGCTGAGCTTGCGTGCAATGAAGGAGTGATCCTGGGGCGCGACGATACGGATGCGGTTTTGATCGCAAACGACCGCCAGATCGAGGCTTTGGCGCAAAAGGAAGCGCTGCAGGATTTTGGGCTAAAAGAGCTCGCGAAATTTCTAAGCGAGAAATTTGCTAGGCCGCAAAGCTGCGAAATAATGGGCGTCGTCAATATCAACTCCGATAGCTTCAACCCCGCAAGCCGCGCGGCAAGCTTAAAAGAGGCGACCAATAAGATCGAAAAGATGATTGAGCAGGGTGCCGCTATCATCGATATCGGCGGCGTGAGCTCGCGCCCGGGCAGCCAGTACTGCGGTAGGGATGAGGAGTTTGCGCGCATAAAGGACATCGTGAGCGAAATTTACCGCCTGCGTCTGCACGAAAAGGCTAAATTTAGCCTCGATAGCTTCGATGAGTATTGTTTGGAATTTGCGCTAGATCGGGGCTTTAGTATCATTAATGACATCAGCGCAAATCTCGCTCTTGCCCCGCTTGCGCTTCGCTATGACGCCGCTTACGTGCTGATGCACATGCAAGGAAAGCCGCAAAATATGCAGCTTGCACCAAAATACGACGATCTGATGGGCGAGATAGATGAGTTTTTTGCGCAAAATTTGCAGCAGCTGCGAAGCGAGGGGCTTAAAAAGATCATCCTTGACGTGGGCATCGGCTTTGGCAAGACCGCCGAGCAAAATTTGGTACTGATTAAAAATTTGCAGCATTTTTTGCACTTCGGCTGCCCGCTGCTCGTGGGCGCGAGCAGAAAGAGCGTTATCGATTTTTACAGCCCCTCTGCGGTCGCGGACAGGCTCGCAGGCTCGCTATATCTGCACCAGATCGCCGCTTTAAACGGCGCCGCGATCATCCGCACGCACGACGTTTTCGAACACATTCAAATGCTGCGGCTAATGCGCGCGATGGACGCCGCTGCGGTAAAATTTTAGAATTTTGCGGAATTTTCACGAAATTCTATATTTTTAACGAGATTTTTGTAAATTTGCCTTATGCGGAATTCTAAAATTCCTCAAGGAAATATTTTAATTCTTTTAAAATTTTGCGAAAGAGCTTTTGCGGAATTTTATCCACATTTTATTTTGTGCCTAAGCTTTCGTGCGCTTGCTCGTCGAAACTTATAAAAATTTATAAAATTTCGCTCGATTTATGAGGCGCGTCAAAACAGCGAAGTAAAGAGGGATAAATTCTAGCGACGATTGCACGGATTATTTCTACGCGAATCGAGTTATTTCATTTTTGGGCGAAACGAGCGCTTTACGTCAAAGCCCTTTCTGGCAATTTTTATATCATTTGGTATCGTGCCTGCCGGAGCGGAGGCGTCCTTTTTGGCGGATAAAAACTCGACTAGGCTTTGCCAGACGAAATCGGCATCCAGATAAAACCCCATCGCGTTAAGCTGTGGATTTATCGCCGCGGTGTGAATGTTCTGTGTGAGCTTAAAAAATACGATTGGGGCGCTCAAAATTTCATCTTTGCTTATAATTTTATCGTCGCGAACAATATTTTTTAGTGTCGTTTTGCGGTCGCCCTCTAGCGCCACGAGCTGCAGAATCTCCTCGCGCGTAGCCTGCTCGCCGATCATCTTGCTTAGCCACGAGACGATATGGACGCGAAATCCATCGCTAAAGCTCAAAGTTCTGTCTTCCCAATACTGCTTTCTTAACTCCGTCTCGTCAAACTCTAGGCTTGTATAAATTTTACCCTGAGAGGCGAAAATATGGACTAAATTTTTGCCGATGAAAATCACGGAGTGAAGTAGGCGCGGCAGCTTATTTACGTCCGTTTTACTCCAGTTTATAAATTTACCGCCGATAAAGCGGTACCCGCTAAGCTTCCTTTCAAAGACCTTTTTATCGCCTTCGTCAAGCTTCCATAGCTCGTCCGCACTGACTGGAGTAGAGTTTCTGCGGTCATAGACCAAAGTCTCGTCAAGCCCGTATTTTGACACCATAAAATCGTAATTATCTTTAAATTTCGAGATAATTTTCATGTTCGTTCCCTAAAATTTTATCTTTCAAAAGCTTTCTAATCGGCGCGCTTTGCGCCGAAGCCAACGCAAAATTTTATCGCTGCAAATTTGCGCTGCGAACCTCACAAATTTTACCAAAATGTACTGCTAAATCGCCAAAATTTATATCGCAAGCCCACGGCTCGCTCAATTTTACCGCATGCCAATGGAGCGGCAAAATCGCACAAAAAGCGTGCGGCGCGGCAAATTTTAAATTTATTTTACGCGGCGACGTAGAATTTTAAAATTTATTTTCCGCAATGGCGCAAAATTTCAAATTTATCTGCCGCAAAAACAGAGGCCGCTACCGCTTAAGTCGCAAATTTTAGTAGCGGTAAAAACCAAAGTCGCTACCGCTTAAAGTCGTGGATTTGTATATTCGCGCCATATTTTTTGCAAAGCTCGCTTACCTTTTCTTTCAGCTTCTCCTCGTCATAGCAGATGAGATCGATGTATGCGTGCTTCTGCCCGGTTGCGCCGCCGATTATCTCCAGAAACGAGCCGCAGCCCTCCAGCTCCTCGTCCTCGATTTTATTTCGCAGATCAAAACCTGCCTGCACGTCGCCACCGTTATCAATGCTAAGAAAGCAAAATTTGATGCCGAGCTCGAAGGCTTCGTTATAGATGTCGCGCTTGCCGCCTAGGTACTCGCCTATTAGATTTCGCAGGCAGGTGGTGCCCACGATCACGTCCTCGCGCACCTCGCTTCCGCGCGGCTCCATCTCGTAGCTGAAAAAATTCTTTAGAGGTTCGCGTGCGGCTTTTTCGCCGAATTTCTCATCGATCAGATCGGCAAATTCGCTTAGCGGCACGCCATTTTCCTGCGGCGCACCTAGCACTTCAAGCATCCCCAAAGTGTTAATAACCGTCGTCTCGCCGATTATGTTATCAAGCAGGATGAAGCTTAGATTGCCCGCTTTGCCCTCGTCTTGCGCGAGCAGAGCCGCTAGGTTTTCGTTGTAAATTTTAATATCCACGTCGCTTTCGTTAAACTGCGCGTAGATCATCGACTCCTCGGCGCTTACGCGCGTGCCGTACATCTCAAGTCCGCCGATACCTCGCGGCGCACGCGGCTTTCCAAGCGTGCAGCGCATTTTGGATTCGAGCTGCTTAGGCATAGCGTTTTTGATAAAGCTTAGCCAAAATAATCGGTGCCTCATACCCTCCGGAGTTAGCACCAGATCGAGCTTATCGCCCACGAGCCCCGTCATAAAATAGGGCTCGGCAAGGCAGATGCGAAGCTTCTCGTCGGTCTTTTGCATCGCCTTTTCAAACTCCTCTGCCGCCAGATCAGCCTTGATCTCATCTATCGCGCCGCTAAATTCC
>NZ_CALHHT010000048.1 GCF_938031315.1 uncultured Campylobacter sp. | reverse complement strand
GGATAGATTTTGAGAATAATAAACTAATCACTTCAAACGATGAGACGTTTGTGCTAAGGCCTATGTCAAAAATCATATACATGTGCTGCAAATATCTCCCGGTTGCACTAATATTTGCAGCAATATTCAATACAAATGATCTAAATTTTGGCCTAAAGATCAAAATTCTTGAATATAGCGTAGCTCTAATTTTAGCCGTAATAGTCTTCTTTGCAAATAGAGTTTTCATTTATCTATCTTTTGTGGCATTCCTCGCTAGCGGGTATTTTTATATCGCTAGCGTGCCGTTCGTCTTGAAGTATTTTTTTCTATTCGTTGCCCTTTTTACTGCCCTTTTCGATAAAAATAAGCGTATTTTTTCTATTAAAAGGAACGATAAAATCGTGGCACAGATCATTTTGGAGCAAGAAAAATGAAAAAAGTAGCAATACTTCTAACTTTGGCCATCTTTGTCTTTGCGGCCGATACCGCAGGTAATAATCCGCTAAGCCCGCAAAATTTTCGGTCGCAAAACGATCAAGAGGCTTTGCAAGGCGGCAATGACGATTTAAAGGTAAATCATTTTTACCTTGGACTGGGAAATGAAGAAATCAAGGACGTTCAGAAAAAGGATCAAAATTTACAGGAGGTTTTTGACGAATTTGACGAGACTATCGTCAATTATAAGCCCGTGCAAAAACCGATCAGTACAGTCGATAAGATTACTACTCATCCATATTTTACGACAACGATTCTACTGCCTCAAGGAAGCGTAATAAGTAGTGTCGATATAAGTGTAGAGCCTATAACGCTCAAATTCGAACAAAACACTATCCTGCTTAGGGTAAAAAAAGACTTTAGAATCGCCAATATGACGGTGATATATACGCTTGAAAAGAAAAATTACGTAGCAAATTTCCTAATCGAGCGTTATCAGCGAGAAAACACCGATGAAAAACTAAATTTGGTATTAAGCTATCTTAATGTGGCTAAGAAAGATGACTTTGAAATCATTAATACTTACGTAAAACTGTATGGTAAATATCCGCAGGATGAATATAACTATATCGATATTGACGGCATAACGTATAGAATTATTAAGGATCCGAAATTCGGCGGACTTCATATAGGTAAGCAAACTTATAGAGTCGATACCGGGAATAGGTTTTAGGCTATGGCACAGTTAAATTTAGATTTTGCACCAAACGAAAATGAAAGTAAAAAAGACAATGAGGCTACATCTAAAGGTAGCTCATCAAAGCGTTTGATCGCGATATTTGCCGCTACGATAGCGGCGCTTTTAATAGTGTTATGGATTTTTTCGGGAGACGGCAGCGCACAAAATTCAGATGCAAATTTAAGCGCGGCGGCGAGTGATAAAAACTTGACTAAAGAAAACACTCAAGTTTTAGCTCCACCACCTCTTTCTTCCGAGGTCGTATCGATGCAGACCGCTCCAAGCGCTTCTGCGAATACGAGAGATGCGGAGACTACTAAAAAAGATGAAAATTTAAGCTCTCTTTTTGATGATCAGGCGATCAAGGCGGCAATAGAGAGACCGGATACGAGTGTGCCCGAAGAAAAAGAGACGAAGCAAATCAATATCCCAGAGGAGCAAGATCCGTTAAGCTCTCAAGATCAACAAGATCGATCAGAAATTCAAAGCCAAAACGAAAGTAAGCTAGAGAAGCTTAAAAATGAGATCAGGATGAAAAAAAATTTTTTTAGCTTAAATGGAGAGAACTTTTATGAGGGAGATACCATTTTGGGCTATAAGATTAAGGAAATTACGAAAGAAAACGTCGTTTTGCAAGAAAACGACGGAGAAATTATCAATCTAAATTTTAGGAGTAAAAAATGAAAAAATTGGCTTTGATAGCTTTGGTAGTTGCAAATTTAACGTTTGCAAACGATGCAGATTTTAAAAAAGGTTTTGAGACGGCCGTCGAAGCGGTCAAGCTTGAGCTCATTAACGGCTCAAACTTAAATCGAACGCTTAATTATACGGGTGATAAGCTGCTCTATCTCAATACCTCTCATCTTAGCACGAATGAGATACTGCTATCGCAGTTTATCGCGTTTTCAAACGGTTTTACCGATCTCGGCTTTAGCGGTGAGAGACTATACTTTGGTAGCTATCTTCGCGATGCCGATAGAGATATGGCAAAGCGAAAGCTTGAAAATTTACTGGGCTACAAAATTGAAAAAGAAAGTAACGGTGGCAGAGCTAGAGTCGTAACGCCTATACTCGATCGATCTTTCTATATCGAAAAGCGCAACGTAGTAGAGGGCGCGATCAAAAGAAGCGAATACACCTATTATCAAGCGCAACGACAGCAAGTAGCAAAGCCGAACGCCTCATATCAGTCTTTCATACCAAAAAGCGGAGTCGACGTTTTCAATGTATCGGACGGGGTAATGATGAGAATAGGGCGAAGTAGTGATACTCAAAAGCTTAAATATGAAAAAACGATCATTGATACCGATGGCATACAATATGTTAAGGCTAGCGGTTCAAATAGATATTTCAGGATGAAAGACGTGAGATTTACGAGGTAGCGACAATGAAACGGCTAAATTTAGTTTTTATTTTTGTGATATTTTTTGCCGGATGCACTGGACGAGTGCAGACAAATCCGCTACCAAAGCAAAGCGAAGTTGTAATACCCTCTCGTTATGCAAAGGCTAAAAAAGTAGGCATTCAAAGATCTGTGATAGATGAATACGACCGTTACGCAAGATTGATGCTTAGTAATCCGAATTCGGATGAAAACAGCATAGAGATACTCGACGAAAATATTAAGGTCGAGCAAAATTATCAGAAAACGGTCGTTCCTAAGCAAAGTCCTAAATCGATGAATATTTGGGAGAGAGGTAGAAACATTGCGGAACAAAATTCAAAGGTCGAAAAATGAATAAGATAATTTTAGCTCTGCTATTAATGGCAGTTTCGGCTTTTGCGGCAAGAGAGAGCGATAATATTGTAGAAGGGAGCGCCTATGGCGAAAAAGTAGTAACTGAAAGCCCTAATAACGACATAGGTGAATATCAATCAAAAGAGCATTTTAGAAGGGAAGCTATCCTAAATTTTATTATTTACAATAATGCTCAAAATAACGCAGAATATACGGCTGCGAAGGCGTCTTTAATTGACGTCGTAGATCAAAATTTAAGCGCTGGTGGTACACCGTCGATTGTAAGAATGGATAACAATCTAACCGTAGCTGGCTATTGCTTGATTAGAGATGACATACTCGTAGGCAAACAACCGGGTGCTGGAAAATTTATATGCAATACGAACATAGGGCAGCTCGAAATTTTTGGAAATTTAACCCCGGTAAATGAGACTTCAACTCTAATTTATGATCCGGCGTATATCGAATTCAAAAATTGGAGATACAGAGTAATAAGAAGCCGGGTGCTTAATGAGGCCAAGACAACCTATAATATCGCCACATACGTCAATGATCGAAAGCTCGCGGAGATTGCTCTGACGGCTACCAGCAATAGCGCAGATGTAATAAAGACGCAATCAAGCGACTATCTATCGGAGCTCAAGGAGAGCAGAAGACGTAATACCACCGAATACGTAACAGTTGGAAATGGTGCAAATTCCTATATCGCTCCTATCCAAAATCAAAACACAGAAAAACCGAATGCAATGGATTATGTGACGAAGGCGGCAATTGATATTACCGCTGGAATCGTGAAAAATACCGCAGAAATTTTCAAAAAGGATCTACCGTATCTATATGAGATAGTTGGCGGAAGTAGAATTTATATAGACTTAGTTATTGACAAAAAAGGAGAAAAAATACAATGAAAAAAGTCATTTTAGTAGCGTTAGCTGTGTGCGGCTGCTTTGCAAGCAATGAAGCCGAGGAGTTTTTTTATCAAAGAGGTTTAGATGCCGGTTATGCTCAAGGCTATGAGCAGGGAGTAAAGGATGCGTTTGAAGAAGCGAAAAAGATTCTTGCCAAATATAAAAACGAAATCAGAGCCTATGAAGTAGGAAAATACTTCATGCAAAAGGGCTATATTACGTATCCGAAGGTTTGGCAAAGAGTAGATAGCGACGGAAACGTAAAGATTGAGATCCAACCGAGCAAGATCGAAAAGCAGCTTAATATTTCGGAAATTTTCACGAAATTTAACACGCTTCCTACTAATCCGTACCCGGAAAGGATCAAGGGAGATCCTTTGGAGGCTAGAAATAGCGTGTATGTGGCAAATAGAGACGCTTCTACGTTTATGCCGGCATCGGCTGATAGTAATCAAAACATCATCACTATCAGCATTGAGAAGAGCGGTGAGAATGAGGAAATTTTGAAAAAAGCGAATCTTGTGTATAGCGTAGATAAAGAGAAAAATAGGCTAAAAGTAATGTTCTTCAATAGAACAGAAAAGCAGAATTTCTGCGATCAGTTTCAAATTTGCGATTAAGGAGATAAAAATGCAAGAGATGGTTAAAATTTTTCAATACAAAATTGGAGACGAGGAGATCAACTCCGTAAATGCTAGAGAGCTACATAAAATTTTAAAAAGTAAACAGCAATTTGCCAATTGGATACAAAATAGACTAAAGGATACTATGGCGGACGAAAATATTGATTATATTATTATGGAAATGCCCACCACCAATGGTGTTTTTGACAAGGTTGTCAAAAACTCTACGGAAATAGAGGAGGTTTTTAATAATTCTATTAAAAACCCCTTGGGCGGGCGCCCAGCGAAAGAATATATCATCACCCTTGATCTTGCAAAAGAATTTTCAATGCTTGAAAAGAATGCAAAGGGCAAGGAGATCAGGCAATATTTCATTCAATTTGAACGTGCGGCGCGAAGAGAGTTTGAAAATTTTTGTAAAGAGATAAAGAGATTAACCACTGAAATTTCAAATTTACGCGAAAAAATACAAATCCTTGAAGATCTAGTGGCTTCATCCGATAGGCTCATAAGCATATATAAAAAACAGCTTGAGGCAAAAACGATTGACGAGGACATCCGAAGGCTTGTTAGAAGAAAAGAGCAATTAAAGCAAGAAGGATACCTATAATGGAAGAAGAAAAACTATCCTTTAAATGTGAGATGTTCTTCGGGAAAAATTGGAAATATCTATTTTGGGGGATGATAGTGGCTATTGTCGTAATCGCGTGGGAGCTTCATAGCATTACCGCGCAGATGGAGGAGCTAAAGGCCTCGATTTACGATAATAATGGCAAAGTGGTGCTAACTACTACCGATGGCAGGGCCATAAAAGTTGTCAAAACTCCGCTCAAGGCCGAATACCTAAAGCAATATGCCATAAGCGTATTTGTCAATAATTTTATCGTTTCAAGATCGGAGTTAACGGAGGGCTTTAGCAGAGCCAATATTACCACGTATAAGGATGTTTTGGAAGCGTCCAAGAGCCTTGGCAATATATATTTATATTTTCTTGACACAAAGTCGCAGAGCGAAGAGAGCAAAAGAAGCGTAGGTCAATTCATCAGCTATATCCAATGGCTGATCAACGCGGTTGCGCGCGATAAACTCCCTGAATACATCAATATTGTCGATTACACCGTAAATTCCTTTGAATACAATGGAAATAAGTATAGTATCGACATATATATCAAAGTGGCTACAAATTCGTGGATCCTATCGCAAGGAAAATACCAAAACGAACGTGGGCAAGTCAGGATCAAGGCTACGGGCGATTTCGATTTAGAGCGCAGCTCTGATGTGAATCCTTACGGTATGAGGATAGATAGCTTTGAAATAGAGATGGTAACGAAAGGCGATAAGCTATGAAAAGAGCTCTTTTAGCGTTTTTGCTTTGCGCATGCACGTCAAATGCCGACGTAAGACAGGATATAGCAGATAGTTTATGGGCTGCCGCTTATAGCAGCAATATAGACGTAAGGGTGCTATATACGATTGCAAAGACGGAGAGTAATTTTCAGCCATATATTATCAGCTTTTTAACAAGCGACACGGATCTCATCAAAAAACTCAAAGCAGGCTTTAAAGGCAGTATATACCACTTTAGAAGCTCAAAATATAATAGCTCAAAATATGCCGTGAGCATATCCAGCAATAGTAAAGAAGCGATGCTGGAGCTTGCAAAATTCTTTTGGGATTTTGACTTCAATGTAGATTTCGGCCTTATGCAAATTTCGAAGCAAAATTTAAAAAAAGATGAGCTTGAGTTCATCTTTGATCCGCAATACAATGTTTCCAAATCAAAAGAAATTTTAGCTCTTTGCGCCGGTAGGTATAGCTCGGCAAAAGACGCTATCGAGTGCTATAATAAAGGCTTTGCGACCAAAAAGAACTATAATTATTACGCTAGATTTATGAATTATTTTGATAGCTTTTTTGGAGAAGGCAAATGAACCCCGCGTTACTATTCTTGATCATTTTAGCTGGCATGGGGCTTTATGCCGGCTACAAAAACGAAAAAGCACAAAAAGAGGTCGAAAAAACGCTTTTTGGAAAGGTGCTAGCGCCACTAAAGGGGCTTTTTAATGAATTTTACTCCAACAAAGGGTTGGTAATCGATGATATTTTAAACGACCATATTCTGATCAATACTCCATATAAGAATTTATACGGAATAAAACTCGAAGGCAGTGGCAATACGCCGATATATTTTGATGAAATCGGCGTAAAAGAGATCTTTCGAACCTATCAGAACACAAAAGATGCCTTTTTTTGGTATGTCATTTTAAAAAACGGATACTATCACGGCCAGTATCTCTTTGGTTACAATCAAAATTTACTAAAATCGATAGCGAATAAGTATAGATTGACCTTTTTAAGCGGCGCCGAATTGGCAAACGCGGTTTTAGATCTTTTTTTGCAAAATCAATATTTTGTTAAAGACAAAGATATTCATAGAACCGTATCGCTAAATTTTAACTCTAGATTAGAGAGCAACTATCAAACTTTCGCAAAGCTAGCGAGGGAAAATATCTATCAAAATCTATGTCATACGGATTTATATCAATCCTATAAAGCTCTTGAAGGAGCACAAAAGACAAATATTCAAAACATTTTTAGAATGAATTTTAACGGTGCAATTTGGACGTATTTTAACCTTGGCCGCAAGAGCATAGAAAATCACATTTCGCGGTTAATAAACTTTGCCCGCTGGACGGGAAATAAATCCCATTTTACGGCTCTTAAAGAGGCTTATGATCTAGGAGATCAGCAGCTGGTAATAGTTAATAGCGTAGCTTGTTTTAAAAGCATCGATGAAAGTATCATAGGAGATTTTGGTACATCTTTGAAGATGGATTTCATCAAGAAGAATATTTTTAAGACTAAAAGTTTACAGAAGACTCCTTTGAAGTTTAGAGATAGCGAGTTTGACTTTTTGGCATCAGCGGAATTTCTTAGCAACTTTATCGCCTGCGTACACAAAAAGAATGTAAAGAACGCTGATTTTTGGGGATATGATAAAAACGGAGGCTTCATAAATTATTCTTTTGCAGCCGAAAATCACAACCCTCACGCGGTCATAGTGGCCGATCCCGGTGCAGGAAAGAGCTTTACACTCCAAAAAATTATATCGTCGATGCTGGATATCGACTATAAGACCCGCAAGGCAAGAAATTTAAATAAAGATAAAGTCATAGTGAGATACTACGATATAGGATTTTCGAGCAGAAGACTGATCGATTTTCTCAAAGAAAACGGAGAAAATAGTATAGCTCGTGTGGAAAGTGATCTTTCAAATTTCAGTTACAATATCGTAAATTTAGATAATAGTAGTAAAGAAACATATGAAGCCGACTTGATTTTTTCAGCAGACCTTATAAATTTGATACTTTCATCTCAATCCGCTAACGCGGAAACCATGACTATTGGCGAGATGAGCCTTTACCAAGATATTTTGCGTTTGATTTATGAGGGAAAAGCGGAATATCAAGATTACAGGGTGCGAGATATAAAAAATCAAAACTTAAAAGATAAAATTTTAAAAAGAGGTTTTTCTGCAAATGAATATCTGAAAAATTTGGGAGATGAATTCGAATTTCTTAAAAAGCCTCTTTTGATTGATGTTATTAAGTACGCAAAAATTCAGTCCGAAAATCAACAGATCCCGGACGATATTAGGGAAAATTTCCAAGGCCTACATAAAAAACTTGTCGACGTCGACAAGCTTAACCTCTTTTCAAATTTTGATACAGAGGATACAGTAAATGCGAATTTCTTGAGTATGGAGCTCAATAATTTCAAGGAAAATAGCCTATTTGTGCCTATTTTTGTTAGTACCTTTCAAAAAACATACCTCAAGGATAGATCCTATGCGGTTATGCGAATGTATCAGGGATTAAGCGTTTCAAAAAAAGTTTATGTCGTAGAAGAGATTGCAAACTATTTTAGGGTACCGTATTTTGAAATAATGTTTGATAAATTGGCACTTGAGGCTAGAAAATACGGGGTTCATTTCATCTCGATCGCCCAAAAATTGGCGCATATTCCGGAGCGTATAATCGGAAACATAGATACTAGAATTTTTCTTTTAGCGCCCGACAAAAAGCGCGAATTCATCGACGAGGTGAAGAAAATTCTCAATCCCGGACAGAATGTCATAGATAGGCTTGAAAATACCGATGAATATGAGCTTTGCGTATGGTATTCAAGAGGAGTCTTTAATTTGAAGCTGCCGGTAAGCAAATTTGAAGAAAAACTTTTCAATACCGATCCTACGAAAGTTGCAAAGGCGGAAGAATGAACGATAGCTTTAGCGCAGGTTCGCACCTTATCTCTACCGCTACGGTATTCGGCGCCGCTGCGCTCGCTTTTGCCATTTTCCCTTTTGGGATCGTGCTGATACGAGCTTTTTTAAAGGCTAGGGAAAGCACTACGAGCGGCTTTAGTATTTTGGGGTCGGTAATGCTTGCTTTCGCGGTGCATTTTATGGCCTGCGTTTTATTTATGGCAATCGTCAAGATACTTGATATTGCCTATACTTCAATTTTAGAGGAGGATCATTACATTACGAATAAAATTTTTAGAATTTTTTGGGCTGGCGACAGAAGTGCCGTATTTGCCCTAACCGGAGGAGGTGCAACAAATGACGCGCTAGGAGCATATTCAATTCTTTTGCTCGTTCAGACTATCGGCAGAATCGTGCTTTATAATATGCCTATTTTGGTGATCGTCTTGGGGATTAGCTATGGCGTTTACCAAGCCAACAAGGACAATTATAAGCAGGATTATCTCGGAGTCATCGTATTCAGTATGGTTAGCTTCATAGCCGTAAGCACTATATATGTAGCTTGGGCGTATATAGCTAGCTTGGCGTTGTTTTTGCCGGATGGTAAAAACCTTTTCTTTGCGATTCACCAATATTGGCAATCGCAATTATTAAAATAAATTTTTAAGGAGTAGAAAATGGCAACTGTATGTCCGCTTTGCAAAAAAGGAACATTGAAAAAAGGCGATAAAATGGTTTATTGCGACGGCTATAAACCGAAGAAAGAAGGTAAAGATTGGTTTAATACCGGTGAGTGCGAATTTCATATCCCGTATAATCAGAAAGCTTTTGGTAGAACGCTTAATGCAAACGATATTAAAAAGCTTGTCGAAGGAGAGACGCTAAAGAATGCCAAAGGCGATACGCTGGAACTTGATTTGGAAAATACGGAGTTTTTTACACGAATTACATTCGCGCCGCGCCCGGAAGATAAGGATCTATAATGAAAAAACGCATTATATTTTTTGCGTTATTACTTTTTGGAGTAGGCGTAGCTTATGCGGCCGGGGAATTTGACGGAGTAGACAATGTAGTTAAAAACCTTGACTCATCCGTCTCAACAACATCTGGAAGCGGTATAAGAGCTGCCATGGCTTGGGCTCCGGTGCTTTTATTTTTCACGGGTTTAGGCATAGCTTTTAAACAATCCAAAAAAGAAAGCGAGCAGCAGGGCGATACCTATAAAATTGTCATTGCGTGCGTTGTAGCCAGCGTATTGGGCGCTTTCGTCGGTATTTTGGCCGATGCTGTTTTGGGTAGAGTGCTAATGGGCGATAGTATGAAAGGACTCCAGGTAGTATGGGACTATTGGAAGTCGGCATTAAGCGCGAAATAACTATAAGAAGCGCCTTCTAAGACGCTTCTTATTTTGACGGAGGGATATTATGAAAATTCTAATATTTTTAAGCCTTTTGCTAGTTTCTATTCTGGATGCAAAATGCTATAAAGTTCCGTGCCAGCCCATAATTTTTATAAATAAAACTCAGGCCATTGCGGATATAGAGCGTAGTTACGCAAGAAATATGCAAGCTCAACAAAAGTTAGAGCAAAAGTATATCGAATATAACGCCGCTTTGGCCAAGCAAAATGAGCTACTCGAGAAGATCCAAAAGCTCAAATCCGACGGATTGATGAGCGAAAAACAAATAAATTTCTTGCTGCAAAAGGGTATATCGATCCGCGAGAACAATATCCAAAAAGGAGTCAATGCAGACTTCTTGGGAGAAAAATGATGGGGCTTGCGATATTTGCTACGATTGTATGCTTGATTTTTTGGCTCGGTAGTGGAAATTCGGCCGCAAAAGACGAGGCAAAAATTACAAAAGCCATAGCGCTTGGAGGCATCATTATTATTTGGATCACTTATCTGCTAAATGATGAAAAATATTCAAGCCCTTGGGTTTATATCATTTTTATAGCCGTGGCGAGCTATTTCTATTCCTACGTTCGCAAGGTAGTCAAAAAAAATCAAAGTAGCATTTCTATGAAAGAGACTTTGGCGCCAAATTTTATCAAAGCTAAGAAAGAGAGCTATTGGGATATACCCTCTCAAAAGATTATCGATTTTTTCAACTACCGAAGAGAGATCAAAAGCGATAGGGTGGAGACGCACCTCAATAAGCCGTCAAAGGAATTTTATAGAATTTACGGCAATGATGAAAAATATCTTACGAGTAATATTTTTCACGAAATGAGGGATTTAGAGCTTACGAGGCTTTCAAATTTAGCCGAGATAAGTAAGATAAACTTATACAATAAAATTTATGAAAAAATCAAAGAATTTAACGATTCTATCGAGATGTCGATAGATTATGAAGGAATTTTAAAGGAAAACGACAATATTGCGGAATACTTTTTGATAGATCTATGGTGTAGATTTACGAAGCCTTTCAATATAGGCACCGCAAATTTGATAGTTTTAGCGAGAAATTTCACACAAAGCGAGCTCATCGGCGCCTTGGATAATGCGGATCTAAATTCCGTAAAAAGGCACGGCGCGGGTTTATATTTTAAGTACGCGTTATTTAAAAATCTCATACCGCAAGAGGTGCTGGATGAGGAGAAGCACGCGGCCGAGCTTTTAAAAACTAAGGAACAAAAAGAGCTTAAGCAGCTTCTTTTAAGCAGAGAAAATAAGGAATCTCCGAGTGCGGAAAGCATCGAAGAATCCATTGCTTTTTATGAAAAAATTCTAAATAAAGAGGCCACAGATGAGCTTTGAATTCGGAAAACTAATTAAAGCCAAAAGGCTTAAATTCGCGGTGACGCCTCATGCCGTTTTTAGCAGCGATCTGCACGCTAAGAACTTTTTAGGCTATTTTTTCAATACAACTCCAAAAAATATCAATGAACGAACTCAAATTAACGCCTATTATAGGCCGGGTGAAGAGATATTGCTACAAGGCGAGGTTGTGGAGCGCAAGCTCAATGCGCAAATTTTAGATGAGATCCAGAGCAGCGGTTTTGATAGAGTGGAAAATATAATCGTATACCACAATATCTTAGAGCTTTGTATGCTAGAAGGTATCGATACAAAAGAGGGAATTTTTAAGGTGCTTAAGGAATTTGCTGATTTCTGTATAGGCGCGTTGGAGCTTGATGCGATTATTTGCGGCTACCACTTCAATCAAGATGAGCCACACCTACATATCATATATACAAAAGCTCAAGCAAACGAAGCAAAGAATAATGATTCGGTAAGCTCAAATGAAGACGAGGATCTGTAATGAAAGATAAAGAAAAACTAGGAATTTATAACGTTACTTTTAACGGCAAAAAAGCTACGCCCGTAAAGCTAAATTCCGACATCGATATGGTTGAGAATGCGATCATTAATGAAGTCGTTATGTATGTAAAAGGCTGGCACAATATAAAAATGGATAAGGGGAAAGGGGCAGAACATTTAAAATATCATTTAAAAAATGGCTCAAATGGAGAAATAAGCCTAGAAGAACTTTTGAATTTGGGAATAAACCTAAGAAAATATACAGAAGTATTTAAAGAACCTTTAATGGAAAGTAATGGCTCTATCATATATGAATGGCAAGATAATAACGAGGTGAGATTTAGAGTAGTGATTGATAAAATTAAAATAAAAGATGTGCAAAAAAACGAGGGAGAGGGTCACTCGAGTACGCCTCTATCCTCCCCCGGTAAGTCTATTATAACATTCTATTCTGATAGAAATCTTAATGCAAGAATGGTTTTTAAAAACCCGGCGGTACGGGAATTTTATGAGTCTAAAAAGCTCGAGAATGTTGAAATAAAGTAAGCTGATTTTCGTTGAGAATCGGATTTAAAAATTTTAATTCATAAGGCTGGACCGGCTAAAAAGCTTGATGACGTCGAAGACTACTCCGCCGTTGAAGAGATCAAGGCGGAAATTTCAAAGAATTCGGAAGAAAAGACCAGCGTCGATACAAATAAAAATTCAAAAAGAAGGAGCGGCAATGGCAGCTGAAGTGGAATTCGTTAAAGAACGGTTTTTTAAGCCTGATAGAGAAAATTTAAAGTCCTTAATAGCAAAAGACGAGACTATACGGCTTTTTGTCTATGCCGTCTTTATTGCGTGCATAATATCCAGTATTTTTATGGTCATAAATCCGTCGCCTACGTTAAATTTCATTTCAAAGGCCACGGCCACATCCTCTGTAATGCTTGTATTGACGATATATATAGGTAGAGATAAGGTACGCAAGGCAAAGAACGAAAATATCACCGAAAACAAACCGGGCAAAAACTACTTGATAAATATCGGCTATGAGGTCAAAACCCTATACGGCAGCGCTTTAAAATCGTTTAGGGCAGCCAATAATATAGTTCGGCCGTTACTGCTATGTGCAGAGCAATTCAAGCGCCACATGCTTATTATGGCCACGATTGGCGCCGGCAAATCGGTATTTATGAAAGGAATGATCGAGCAGCACGTTTTAAACGATGGCGGAGGACTCTGCGTAGATGGTAAGGGCACCGCTGAATTTGCAAAGGAAATTTACGCTCTTTTCGTTGCCATAGGCAGAGAGGATGATTTTATTCATATCAATTTTTTGGATATGGATCATACTCATACCATCAACCCGCTTTTAAGCGGCAGCGCCGAAGCGCTATACGAAATTTTAATCGCGCTACTTGAGGGCGAAGAAAATGAGTGGAAGGCCAAACAGAAGGGGTTTATGAAAAATATCCTCAAGCTGCTTGTTTGGCAGCGCGATAATGAAAATTTAAAGTTAGACTTTTCCGCGCTATCGCGCCTTATTCCCTTCGCCGCTGTGGTCGAAAGTGCCATACTCTACCGTGATAAAGTCTATCTAAGCAATGCGTTGGATGATTTTGTGAGCTATGTCAGCACGGCATTATCGATGCAATTTGAGAAATTTCTAAAAGCGGATCCCGAAGAGATTAGAAAAAGGATGCAAGAGGCTTTATCAAACGGGGAGCAGGGGGCTTATGATGCCGGTATGGCCGCTCAAGCTTGGATTGATATTATTACCAGTCTAAAAAGCGATTACGGTCGCGTTTTTAATACGCAAACGCCTACTATCTCAATGTGGGAGGCCGTGCAAAAAAACAAATTTATCTTTGTTACTCTTCCTACTATGGCAAGCGATACTACACCAAAACAGCTTGGAAAACTCATTTTAGGCTTAATAAAAGGGGTGGCGGCCGAAAAAGCCGAAAAGGCGGTAGAGCCGAAAATTCCTTTTGTTTGCTGGTTTGACGAGATAGGATCTTATATCATAGAGGGCTTTGGTCGTCTTATGTCAAAATCACGCGCTTTAGGAATTTCAATCATTCCGATATTTCAATCCCCGGCGCAAATAGATTCCGTAGGAAAAATAGTCGGCAGCGAGAGCTTGGAAAGACGTGAAATTTTCGATACCACGGGAACACATATTTTGATGAAAAATATTCACCCGGAGACCACGGAACTTTACAATAAAATGATTAAGCAAAAGCGCTTTATTGATATGGATTACGTCGATAAAAGAGAAAGCATCAAAGGCCAAATAGGTGCAGAAGACCATTACAGGGTTGAAAAGGAAGATGCAATTAAGCATGAGGAGGTCATCGGTATGAATAATGGCGAGATGATGGTCTTTAACGACGGAAAGATGTACCGGGCGACGGCTACTACGGAGAGCAGCTTAGCCAAATATGGCAAAAAGATCTCATTTGAACTAAAATTAATGAATAGCCCTATACCGATTACGCAGTATATCCCTAAAAAGCAGTTTTTGATGGATGCGTATAGGTTATATAAAAAGCTAGGACTTGATGAGGAAAAGAGGGAGGCGGCATAAAATGAAATCACTAAATTTAGAGAAAAGGAGTGAGAGATGAAGAAGTTGGTTTTAATCGCTATGGCCTTGTTTTGCAGTATAGCAATCGCTAATCCGCTTGAAGGAGTCAATCCGGGTAAAACGCAAAGAGGCGGTATAGGCGGAACGATAGATCAGATTAACGACAGCCTAGACGCTCTACAAAAAACGATAGAGAAGATCAGAGAAAGCCCTATAGGCAGATGTTACGATTTATCGGGAAGAAATTATGATATTTGTAGTTTGGTACCGGATCTGGAGGCGGGGTTAAACGTTTGTTCGCTAGCCCCGAATATCCCGGGGCTTCATAGAAGGGGCAGCTCCATTTGGGCGAATACCGAATTTATTAGAGAGTATTGCGCCAATAGAAGCAAATACGAGGGAATGGGCGGTATCGGAAGCGACGATAGCGATATTTTTATCCTAGGCCAAAAAAGAGGAGGCGGTAGGCCTTACGACGCGCCGGGAGAACCCGGAGATTTTAAGAAAATTATTGCCGCGAAGAGCCCTGCGAATACAGCTTTGTTACAATTCGATCAAGAGAAGCTCGATTTCATAAAAGGGATTGCCAAAAGCCTTGGTAGAAAGAATATCGATACGGTAACGATCGATGATATAGTAGGAAGGGCACCGGCAAATACGGATGAATATGATAATATAAGGTTTTTAAACGTTCAAGCCACAACAAAAACTTCGGTAGAGCTTTCTCCATACAAATTTAGCGTAATGCTAAGCAATAGGTTGAAAAATACTACCGACGTAAATGCTATGAGGGCTATAGCAGAGCAAGAAGTTTTAAAAGTTCAAGGCTATTTAGAAGATGAATCACACAAAAAAGCCGATTTGGCCTTAAAATTGGCTTTTAATAAAGAATTTCTTGCTACCCCCACTAGAGAGTATATAGATATTCTCAGAGAGGACGTGAAGATCGAAAACGTTTTTCGTATTAATAAGCGCATGTGGACAGAGGCGAAAATTTTAAGCGATTTGAATGAAGAGCTTGCCAAGAAAAAGGATCTTATAGCTTTAACGGCTGAAAAAGCGATCATTATGAACACTAAATTTGACGCAAGAGCCGCACGCGAAGAGATAGAGGCACTGATTCGCTAAAGGATGATTTATGAAGAGGATGTTTTTATTTTTAGTTTTTGCGTTAATCTCCTGCACCTGCGCCGATGAAGTCATAAGCCAAGGCGAAATTAACGAAAAAGAGCTATTCGTTACAAACGACGACGTTATAAAAAGTGAGTGTAAGCCGCAATGCAGGCAGGTCGACCCTAAATTTAAGGCACTGGTCGTAGGCTTTGATCCGCAAAGCGGAGTTACCTCTTGTATCATCGTTCCAAAAGATGATTTTAGTAATACGCTAGGAATTAATGCCAATACGAAGAATACCACCTGCATCGATGAAACCAATCAAACGATAAATGATGGTTTTTTATCAAGCGATATTAAGCCATATAGGTCAAGCTTAGGCTATAAGCCGGAACAGATGACGCTTACTCGCTTCCTTGCCGGCGTAGTAACCCTAGATCCAGCCGTAGTAGATTTTTCTCAGACAAAAACTACCGGGATCTTACATCTTAAAAATCCTAGCGCCATATATGGAACGAATACGGTAGACGTTCAAGGGAGGCGCGAGCTAACCGCAACGGCAAATAACCTGAATAAAGCAAATTTGGCTTATTATGCAACGCTTTTTTCCAATATGTCGGCGGTATATACCGCGCTGCAATACATACTACTCGTTTGTATCGGCGGTTGGTTTTTTGCCGTTATGGCCGTTAGAAACGCAAATAATAAGATGGAGAGCTCGAATGA
>NZ_CALHHT010000047.1 GCF_938031315.1 uncultured Campylobacter sp. | reverse complement strand
AAGAAGATATCGTCGCAGGGCTTGATCTGGGCGCAGACGATTATATGGTTAAGCCCTTTGATTTTAAAGAGCTGTTGGCTAGAGCGCGCACGCTGATCCGCCGAAAGAGCGACAGCGCCGCCAATGAAATTTACGCAGGCGAGCTGAAGATCGACCTTTCTAAAAAATCGGTCGAACTTGGCGGGCAAAACATTGAGCTAACGGGCAAAGAGTATGAAATTTTAGAGTTTTTAATGCTAAATAAGGGCAGAATTTTAACCCGCGATCAGATCAAGGAGCACGTCTGGGACTTCGACTACACGGGTGGCTCAAACGTCATCGACGTGCTTATTAAAAATATCAGAAAGAAGCTCGGCGAGTGCGAAGTGATCCAGACTAAAAGAGGGCTCGGCTATGTTATTAAGGATTAAGCGGATCTTCGCAAACATACCCATTACGGCGCGCGTGACGCTTTGGTATTCGTTTTTTATCCTCGTTATCGTAGCCGCTTTAATTGCTATTTCGGCGGTCGCGGCGGATGAAATTTTTGAGGACGTAAGTCAAAAAAAGTTAGCCAAATCGGTCGCCAAAATCGCTAGCGATATGGAAGAATTTGAGCCCTACGACGATGGGATATTTTTCATAAAATACAGCGCAAACGGCGAGCTAACGGGCGGCCTGGCGCCTAAAAATTTTGAAACTTCGCTTAAAATGGACGGCGGCGAGGTGCGGCTTTATGAAAACGGCGAAAACCGCTTTTACTACTACGACGCTGCGACCGAGGATCGGGGGGTCTGGATCAGGGGCGTGATAAGCGCGGATGGGTTTTTTAAAAAAGAGGGGCTGTTTTTGCTGGCTCTGGCCCTACTCGTGCCGATCCTCTTCGCCTTCGTGCTTTACGGAGGCTACAAGACGATAAAAAACGCGATGAAACCGGTCTCCGCGATGTCCAAAACCGCCCTTGAGATCGGCGCTAGCAAGGACTTTTCAAAGCGAATCGAGCTGCCTGCGGGCAAAGACGAGCTGCACGCGCTTGCGAGCGTGTTTAATTCGATGCTCGATTCTCTCGAAAAGGTCTATCAAAGCGAAAAGCAGCTCACCTCCGACGTTTCTCACGAGCTGCGCACGCCGGTGTCCGTCATCATAGCCGAGAGCGACTATGCCGCAAGCTATGCGCAAAATTTAAACGAAGCCAAAGAGTCGCTGGACGTCATCGCCAGGCAGTCAAGAAAGATCGCCTCGCTAATAGATCAAATTTTGGAGCTCTCAAAGCTGGAATCGGGCGGAAATTTAACGCTAAAGCGCGTGAGTTTAAGCTCTATTTTGCAAAATCTCGCGAGGGATTATGAAAAACTGGCCGAGCTCAAAGGAATAAAATTTAGCCGCGACATAGCGCCAAGCGTTGAAATTTGGGGCGATGAGCTAATGATTTCGCGGCTAGCGGATAACTTTTTAAGCAACGCGCTAAAATTTACCGCGAGCAAAATCGAGCTAAGATTAAGCGCAACCAAAACGCACGCGCTACTATCTGTAAAGGACGACGGCGCTGGCATTTCGCAAAAAGAGGGCGAGCTAATCTGGAATAAATTTTACCAAGCCGAGGGCTCAAGAAATAAAAGCTTAAACGCGGGCAGCGGCTTTGGGCTGGCAATCGCTGCAAATATCGCTAAAATTCACGGCGCGAAGCTCGGCGTAAAAAGCGGCGAGAGCGGCGGCGTGGGCAGCGAATTCTGGGCGGAATTTGAGCTTTTGAAATAAATTTCGCTAAATCGCGAGAAACAAAAGTAAACAATCGGCGTAAATCCAAATTTACGATGCTTGCGATGAAAATTTACTATTTTGAAGGCGCGCCTGCAACTTTTAAGGATAGTTCGTAGTTGTGGTAACGGCGCGCATTTAGGGGTTTGAGGTACGACCGCAGCTTTTAAGTAGCGCATAAAGGTTGCGGGTGAGCCCAAGTAGCTATGAAAATGCCATAACCCCATTTTACTAAGATATGGCGCCGTCTTGGTGTCGGCTTCATTGAGTCGCTCATTTTCACAGCATGAAGCGGGGCTAAATTTAATTTGCGGGCTAAATTAAAGTGCGGCTTGAACCGCTCTGCGGGTGTTCGGCCTTGGTTCTAAAATAGTTAAATTTAGCGCTAGCGCCTGCGGAGCTTCGGCTACCTGATTTTTGCGGTGCCGAAGCAAAGTCCGTTTTCGTTGCACTGCATATTTTCTATCTGCGGATCCTCGCTTTCGCCGCAAATTTGGATCATCTGATGCGACGCCTCGTCCATTTTAGGCTCGCTACAATGCGAAACGCCTGGCTTTGGCTGCTCAGAATTGGAGCAAGCGCATACAAACAGCGCTGCGCAGGCGAATAAAAGAGCATTTTTCATTTTAAATCCTTTTAAAAAAATTTCATAATTTTATCTTTGTAAAACTGAAATTTTACGGAATTTAAAGCGTTTTGGCTAAATTTAAGGCATCTGCTTTTGCAAATATAAATTTTCTAAATTTCGCGTTAGATACAAAGGGACGGCGTGTAAAGCGAGATAAATTTAATATTTGTGAGCGAGTTTTAAGACGCAGCTCAAATCATTTTGCAGAAAGATAAGATTAAAGGCGCACTTAATCTTATCTATCGTTTTAAAATTTTTTACCGAAAGCCGCTAGAATTGCGTCTTTTAAACCAAAATAAGGAGAAAACATGGCAATGACGAATTACATGGAGCTTTTGATGGCAAATCAGCCGTGGAATTTGATTTTATTTATGGCGGTGCCGATGGGCTTAGCAGAAGCGATAGTAGCGAGCGAATTTTTTAGCTTGTACCGCGCGAAGGAGGGCTCTTTGGCGCTAAAAATCAATAAATGCCTTAGCATCATTCTCGGCGCTTATTTTACGATATTAATCATTTACGTAGCGGTTAAAATTTTGCCCGTCATTCATTTGCGTGGCGCTGCGGACGCCTTAGCTTTGGCGGCATACGTAGCGGCGGCGCTGCCTGCGCTGGTGCTGCTACTTTTGGAGCTCGGAGTTATCGCAAAAGGAGCGGAATTTAGAGCTAGGCTTAAATTTCATTTCTTGGCGCTGATTGTATTTTTGGTGTTAGGGCACGTCGCGATGATTTTTGGAATGACCGATCCAGGTGTGAGTGGCATGGATCATTCTATGATGGATCATGGCTCGATGAGTGGGATGAGCCACGATATGGGTTCGATGGAGGGAATAGATCATTCGCATATGAATCATGGCTCGATGGAGAACATGGATCACGGCGGCATGGATCACTCAAAGATGGAGCATTCGCATTAACTTTAGCATGCCCGGCTTGGGCTAAATTTTAAATTCTATTCCGCCGATAGCACAGGGTTGATAAATGCTTCATGATTTGATTGTCTTTCGTCTGCGAAATGCATATGCAAGCACCTCTAAAATAGAATTTTACCGTCTTTCATCTGTCGCCTGCGAGGCGGTAAAATTTAATATCAAGCTTATCGCCCCACCTTTTTACGTTCTTGTGATCTTTTAAGCCGACTTATGCAGGCGCAAAGCTCGCACATAGGCGGTTTGAGGTTTAAATTTGCGCGCAAACCGCTTTGGTATATTTTTTTAACGTTAGTTTAATGCTAAATTTATATAATTTAAGCGAGTTATATTTAAGAGATGATTAAGAATGAAATGCGCTAAGCTTGGAGGCGGATAGAGTATGCAAGATTACGAATTATTGGACGTTTTGTCCAATAAAAGGGTTCTTTGTCTAGAGGATGAGCCTGGGATTTTAAAAAATATAACCGAATCGCTGCAGCTGTTTTTCGGCGAAGTAGTGGGGGTTAAGGACGGGCTGGAGGCGCTTGATGAGGCGATGAGCGGCTCGTACGACGTGCTGGTTTTTGATATCGGCGTGCCGCATATGGACGGGCTTGAGGTCGTTAAAAAGATCCGAGCTGCCGGCATCTCAGTGCCGATCGTGATACTTTCGAGCCACACCGAGCAGGAGTATCTGTGGCGGGCGGTGGAGCTTAAGATCACTAGGTATCTGCCTAAGCCGTACGACAAAAACGCCTTTATAAAGGCGCTGCAAGACGTCGCTGCGGAGCTGATAAATCACGCGCCGATATTGAATATAAACGATGAGCTGAAGTATGATTTTGCCAAAAAGATCATCTACGTAAAAGACAGCGCCTGTCATCTTTCCAAAAGCGAGAGCAAGCTTTTGGAGTACTTCTTAGCGCGCAAAAATCAAACCGTAACCTACGAGCAGCTATTTGATTATATGTGGGAGTTCGAGCAGCCTAGCAAGGAGGCGATCAAGGCGATCGTCAAAGAGCTACGCCGCAAGATCGGCAAGGACGTGATCAAAAATTTATATGCGGTGGGGTATCTCTTTGAAGTATAAATTTAAATTTATCGTAGCGCTTTTCGTGCTGCTATATATCGTAATTACGGCTTTGGTTTTTAACTTCTACCGCGAGCTTGCGCTAAAGGACACGAGGCGCGAGGCGTTTTATATCCTAGATACGATGAATGCGGTGCGCGATTACGTCTCGACCGTGCAGCGCCCGCTAATAAACGAGCTTAAAGAAAAAAAGCTTCTGAGTGAGGATTTTTTCGATCCGAGGCTGATGTCCTCGACCTACATAACGCGCGAAATTTATAAAATTCAGCTCGCTAAAGAAAACATCAACTACGACTACAAGCTCGTCGCTACCGATCCGCTCAATCCCGAGCACGAAGGAAGCGAGTTTGAGAATGAAATTTTAGAGGGCTTTAAAGAAAACAGATATAAAGAATACTCCAGAGTCATCTATGATAAAGGTGGCGCCTCGTATCTTTTGAGTCTGCCGATAACAAACTCCCAGCCTTCGTGCACCGAATGCCACAGCATCAACGCAGCGCCCAAAAAGATGCAAGAGCTCTACGGAGACGTGGGGAATTTCAAAGGTAGTCTAGGCGATACGATCGCGATGATAAGCTTTAAAATTCCGATAAAAAGCATTCTGCTCTATCACACCAAAGAGTTTGTCGTTAGCGGCCTAAGCTTGCTTGTGGTATTTTTGATCTGTATATTTTGTATCTATAAAATTCACAAAAAAAACGCGACTTTAAAGATGCAAACTCAGCTTTTACTGATAAATCAAAGCCGCCTCGCGCTAATGGGCGAGATGATCGGCAATATCTCGCACCAGTGGCGCCAGCCGCTATCGCAGATCAGCTCCACGCTCATAAATTTAGAGCTTTATAACGAGCGGGGCAAGCTCTCAAAAGAAAGGCTCGAAGGAGGCATAAAAGACGCGGGCGAGCAGGTGAAATTTATGAGCGATACGATCGAGGATTTTAAAAATTTCTTCAATCCGAATATGCCCAAGAGGGAATTTAGCGCCGGCGAAGCGATCGAGCAGGCGCGTAAAATTTTAAACGCCTCGCTTAAAAAGCACGTCATCGACATAAGCGTGCGGATAGAGGAAAATTTCACCCTTTACGGCAACGTAAACGAGCTCATCCAGGTGCTAATAAACATCATAAACAACGCAAAGGAGGCGTTTTTGGACGTGCCGCTTAAACGGCGCGAGATTAAAATTCGCTCGTTTTTAAAGCAGGGCGAGCGGGTAATCACGATCGAAAATAACGCAAGCCGCATTGACGAGGCGCGGCTCGGTAAAATTTTTGAGCCGCACTTTACGACAAAACAGCAGGGCAGCGGGCTCGGACTATATATGAGCAAGATGATAATCGAAAAAAACGGAGGGAGCATAAGCGCTGCTAATTCCGACGAAGGCGCGATATTTACGATTGCTTTTCGTTAAATTTAGACTTTATTAAATTTCTCCCTTTTTCACCCTTTTTTGTTGGTATTATTTCAATCGTAAAACTTTGCTAATTTAAAAATTTGATTTTCAAAGGAGGAGCCATGAAAAAATGGAATAAGATGCTACTAGGCGCGCTCGCCTGTATTAGCATTTTTGCCGCAGGAGCCTGTGCCGACGAAGGCATGGGGCATGAGATGGAAATGTCGCAAAAATCGCGCGACGTCATCGCAAATCCTAAGGGCACGTTGCAAAGCAGAGGCGTCATATCCTTGCAGGACTACGTCGTAGAAGAGCGAGAGATGTATGACTGGCTATTTAAAAATCACCCGATTTTTACCAAATACGGCGGCAAGACGGTCGGTAAGATGGATGTGCACGACCGAGGTTTGGAGTGGCTTGCGGAAGGTCACGGATTTGACTTTTCAAAAGCGAGCAAAAGAGATGACGGCAAGGGCTATAGCTCTATGATGTATAGAATCCCTGCGGGCTCTTCTTTGCAATTTCCGAATAAATTCATAGGTCCTGAAAAATGCGGCGAGTGCCACCCTGCACAGTATGAGACATGGAGCAGATCGCGCCACGCCACTACTATCCGCTTCCCGGGCGAGCACCCGGAGGTTAATAACAACCTAACCGATCCTGTATTTAGCCCAGATACGGCGTCGATCCTTCCAAAAGGTATTACCCCTGACGTAATTTATGCGACCGTGGGGCATCTAAGGACAAAATTTGGCTACGTAGATGCGTGGCTTCTACGCGGAACCTATCACGTAGAGGGCGGCTTGCTAAGAGATGGCACCGGTCAGATCGTAGCCGGCGGTAACCAATTCCAAAGGACTTGGGCGTTAAATTTAGATGATGAGACGGTCAAAAAGATTAAAAAGATCGTTCCGGAATTCCCGGGCACGCTTGAGGAATACGGCGATAACGGCGGTTACGTAAGAGGTCTTGCGTCGTATGCTGCGAAATATAAAAAATCGATGTTTTTCCAAGCAAACAGCTCGTATTGCGAAGTCTGCCACCCATTCAAATTCGATTTTAAAACTAAAAAAGAATTCTATGCTGCTTTGGGTAACGCAAAAGAGCTTCAAAAGCACACTATCTCCAAGGGTATCACCTGTGAAGAGTGCCATGGAGCGGGCGGTCACCTTGACGGCGCTACAAATTTTAGAACCTCAAACTGCGAACGCTGCCACCAAAGATTTAACTATAGCCCTGATTTAGCTCGTGCTAATCCGCTAAACAACGGAAATCCCGATCTATCTCTTAGCTCTAAATTTAAATCTATGGGACCAGGCTGTGGCTCTGAGGGCTCTCAATCTTACTTTACCGCTCACTACGAGAAGGGTATGCGCTGCGTAACCTGCCACGATCCGCACGATAACACCGGACCGGTAGTTGGTGATAAAACCGTCAAGGGCGTAAATTACAACTCCGAGCAGGGCTATTTGAGCGCGTTTTATACAAAGCCTAAGATCACAAAAGAGTGCAAAGACTGCCACCAAGAGCAAGCCTACATCGCCGCAAGAGCCGATACGCATAAAGACAACACTTGCGCATCTTGCCACATGCCGTTTATGATGAGCTGCGAGAACTTCTACGCTATTCAGTTTCAAGACAACGCGGGATTCGATACTCAAAGAAGATCGCACATCTGGAAGATCGACATCGATCCTGCTAGAAAATCTCTAGTCGCAGGCGATGCCGCTAAAGGTCCAAGAGATGCGAAAGATTGGCACTTCCAAAGAAATAAAGATGGGCGAAATTTCGTCGATCTTATGTGGTCGTGCGCACGAACATCTTGGGCGGATAAAGATATGCAAGATACCAAAGGCTGCCATAGCCCTGTCGTTTCCGAGCTAAAAGAGACGCTTCACTTCAAGAACCAAAAGCAGGTTTACGATGAGGTTATGGGTTGGCAAACTCCGGTTAAGAGCGACTTCTCGCAAGTTAAGATCGGTATTCAAGGAATTTACTCTATCCTTGAGACTAAAAAGCTTAACTCCAGCGATAAAACTCGCGTTTACGAGCTAATAGAAAAAGCTCAAGACACCGTCGATCTTATCGAAAAAGACGGCTCATGGGGAATGCATGGCTTTAAATATACTAAGCAAAGGCTAGAAGCCGCTAAAGAGTATATCAAAGAGGCTCAAAGAATTCTAAATAATAATTTATAATTCTTTCGGGGTCGCGTAAGTTCGCGGCCCCGAAATTTAAAAGGCAAATGTATGCAAAAAAGACTAAAAATTTTCTTGCCTATCGTTTTGGCAAGCTGCGCGTTGGGCGCGAATTTAACTACGCAAGAACAAAAAGAATCTTATAGCATCGGAGCTTCTACCGGAAGCTATGTTTCAAACCAGCTGCATTCACAAGCCGCATTAGGCGTCAAATACGACTTAAATGCGGTGATAGAGGGGTTTTTGGACGCTCTTAAAAAGCAGCAGAAACTAAAAGATGAGGAAATTATTGCGCTTTTGAATCAAAGAGCCGATAAACTAAATAAGATCGTAGAAACAAATTCCAAAGCGGAGCTTGATAAAAATTTAAAAGCGGGCAAGGAATTTATGGCGAAAAATGCCAAAAATCCGGACGTTAAAACCACAAAATCCGGTCTTCAATATGAAATTCTAAAGCTAGGTATGGGCGAAAAGCCAAAGCCTGAGAGCGTAGTAGTGATGAACTACAAGGCGTATTTGACGAACGGTAGCGTATTTGACGATACTTTCGCGTCTAAAATTCCGGCGCATCTTTCTATGATAGGCTTAATCGACGGATTGCGCGAGGGGTTGCTTTTGATGAATACGGGCTCGAAATATAAATTTACAATCCCTAGTAATTTAGCCTACGGCAACGTGGACGTAGATAGAATTCC
>NZ_CALHHT010000046.1 GCF_938031315.1 uncultured Campylobacter sp. | reverse complement strand
CGGCGGATCTGCAAGAGGGGCTAAACGGCACGGATGAAATTTTAAATCCTGCGGATGAAATTTCAAATTTTGCGGATGAAATTTCAAATTTTGCGGATGAAATTTCGGATTTAAATTTGAGAACCGCCGCAGATAAAATTTCAAATTTAAACCACGCCGCGGATAAAATTTTAAATTCCAAAGAGGCTGGCCTTGAAAAATCCCGCACGATTTTAATCAGCGCCATCGCCAAGCCTTGGCGCTTGCAAGCGTTTTTGCCGCTCGCAAAAGCGCACGCGTTTTTCCCCGATCATTATGATTTCAAAAAAGAGCAGATTTTAGAGCTGCTAAGGCGCGAGGATGCGGAGCATATCCTTTGCACGGCGAAAGATTACGTGAAATTAAGGGATTTGGGCGCGGAAATTTCGGTGATTTTGTTAAATTTGAAGCTAAGCGAAAACTTTATCCGCAAAATTCAAAACTACATAAACCAAGCTATGATAAAATAAGGTTTTTAAAGGAATTTTATGATAAAAAAGAGCAAAACCGCCGAAGTAATCATCTCCGCGCTGCCCTATATCCGTAAATTTAGAGATAAAATTTTCGTCGTCAAATACGGCGGCGCAGCGCAAACAGACGATGCGCTCAAGCTTGATTTTGCCCGCGACATCGTGCTTTTGCATATGGTCGGCATCAAGATCATCGTCGTGCACGGCGGCGGCAAAAAGATCAATCAGACCCTGGATAAGATCGGCGTGCAGAGCGATTTTAAGGACGGTCTTCGCGTAACGAATAAAGACGCGATTGAAATTACCGAGATGGTGCTAAGCGGCGCGGTAAATAAAGAGATCACGGCGCTTTTGAACCAAAACGGCGCGCCCGCGATCGGCATCAGCGGCAAGGACGGCGGGCTTTTGAAAGCAAAATTCCTCGATGAGAAAAAATACGGATTCGTAGGCGAGATCACCGAGGTAAACACCAAGCTGATAAATGACCTGTTGCAAAAGGACTATCTGCCCGTGATCGCCCCGCTTGCGGGCGGCGAAACGGACGAAAACGTGAGCTTTAATATCAACGCCGATCTCTGCGCCAGCAGGATCGCAGCCGCGCTAAAAGCGAGCAAGGCGATATTTTTAAGCGACATTGACGGAGTGCTTGATAAAGAGGGAAATTTAATCAGCAAACTCGATGCCGCGCTCATTTCGAAGCTTAAAAAGGACGGCACGATCGCAGGCGGCATGATCCCAAAGGTCGATGCGTGCCTGCAATGCGTGCGAAACGGCGTAAGTGCCGCGCATATCATCAACGGCAAAATTCCGCACTCGATCCTGCTTGAGCTTTTCACGGACGGCGGCATAGGAAGTTTAATAAAGGAAGAAATTTAGGCGCGGGCGCGGAGGCGGTAGGCTTAAAGCGACAATGCCGCAAGTCCGTGTAAAAAGTCTAAACGATCAAATTTAAAGCGCCTAGGCAGGCGTAAATTTTAAAATTTTAAAAAGGAAAAAGATGAAACTGGTTTCTACGAGAGATTTTTCGCAAAAAGCGGATCTTAGCTACGCGCTGCTAAATCCGAGCGCAAGCGGCGGCGGGCTTTTCAGCCCAGAGCGGCTGCCGCTTTTAAGCGAGGATTTTTTTAAGCAGTGCGAGGATCTGAGCTACAAACAGATCGCGCTTAAAATCATCGAGAGCTTCGATTTTGACGTAAGCAGCGAGGTTTTTGAGAGTGCGCTAAAGCGCTACGATAAATTTGAAAATCCCGCCTGCCCCGTCCAGATCAAAAAACTAAGCGAAAACGCCTATATTTTGGAGCTTTATCACGGCCCGACGCTCGCGTTTAAGGATATGGCGCTGCAGCCCTTCGGCGCGCTTTTAAAAAGCATCGCAAAAGCTAGAAATGAAAAATTTTTAATAATATGCGCCACGAGCGGCGACACGGGGCCTGCGACTCTAGAGGCATTTGCGGACGATGAGAACATCAAAGCGGTCTGCCTCTACCCGCAGGGCGGCACGAGCGAGATACAGCGCCAGCAGATGGTCAAACAAAGCGCGGCAAATCTTAAAATTTTAGGCGTGCGCGGCAACTTCGACGATACGCAGCGCGCGCTAAAATCGCTGCTGGCAGACGAGGATTTCAAAAACGAGCTCGCGCGCGCAAATTTAAATCTAAGCGCCGCAAACTCGGTAAATTTCGGCAGAATTTTATTTCAGATCATCTACTACCTCTATGCTAGTATCTATTTCTCAAAACACGGCGTATTGAGCCCCGAGCAAAATTTAAAGCAAAGCGATCAGTGCCCGGCGTGCGGTAAAAATTTAAACGCCTCGGGCAGCAAAAATTTTGGCGCGGCGGCGGGCGCAAACAGCGCGCAGAGCGCAAAACAGAGCGCTAAATTTAACACCTTCGACGTCATAGTGCCTAGCGGGAATTTCGGCAACGCGCTGGGAGCGTATTTCGCCAAAAAAATGGGCGCAAAGATCGGCAAAATCAAGATCGCTTCAAACGCGAACAATATCCTGACCGAGCTTTTTACGCGCGGTATCTACGATCTGCGAAAGCGCGAGCTCATCCGCACGATCAGCCCTGCGATGGATATTTTAGTTAGCTCCAACGTCGAGCGGCTGCTTAGCGATATGTTTGGCGATGCGCGCACGAGCGAGCTGATGCAAAGCCTGGCGCGAGATAAATTTTATAAGCTTAGCGCGAGCGAGCTTGCGAAGCTGCAGGAGGTCTTCGAAGCGGATTTTTGCGACGATACGCAGTGCGCTAAATTTATCAAGCAAGAGAGCAGCCGCGGCGTGCTGATCGATCCGCACACGGCGACCTGCTTTAAGCTACTTGACGAAAGCCGCCTAAATCTCGTCATCTCGACCGCGAAGTGGATTAAATTTACGCCGTCGATGATCGGCGCGATCAAAGGCAGGGCTTGCGAGGATGAAAGGGCTGATATGATCGCGCTTTCGAAGGAATTTCGCAGCGACATTCCGCCGCAGATCTCGCGCCTTTTTAGCGCGCCGCAGGTGCATTCTAGCGTCGTGGAGCAAAGTGAGATCAAAAACGCCATAATGGAGTGGATCAAAAAATGATAGTAATCCCCGCGCGCCTTGCTTCGACGCGCTTTAAAAATAAAATTTTATGTGAGTTTGGCGGCGTGCCGATGTTTATCAAAACGGCTCAAAATGCCGCCAAAGCAGACCGCGTGCTAATCGCCGTGGATGAGCCGCAAATTTTAAAGATCGCGCAAGATTACGGCTTTGACGCCGTTCTCACCGCGCGCGAGCATCAAAGCGGCACCGATCGCATCGCTGAAGCGGTCGCAAACGCAGCGCTTGCGGAGGATGAGATCGTCATCAATATCCAAGCCGACGAGCCCTTTTTCGAGAGCGAAAATTTGATTAAATTTAAAGATTTCGCCAACGCCATGATCACGCAAAAGGGCGCATTTATGGCGAGCTGCTACAAATACATAAGCCAGCAGGCGGCAGAGGATCCGAATTTAGTCAAGCTAGTGCTCGATAACGCGGGCTTTGCGATCTATTTTTCACGCTCGCTCATCCCTTATCCGCGCGCGGCATGCGAGTGCTATCTCGGACACATCGGCATCTACGCATACAGCGTGCGAAATTTAAAGCGCTTTTGCGCCTTGCCCGCCTCGGTGCTGGAAGATACCGAAAAACTCGAGCAACTTCGCGCCATAAGCGCGGGCGAAAAGATCGCGATGCTCGGCATCGAGACTGCGAGCATCGGCATCGACACGCCGGCTGATTACGAGCGCGCGCTAAAGGAGTTCGGCAATGGAATTTAAAATTTACTCGTTATGCACCGCAGCGTTTGGAGCGCAGGAGCCCGCCGCGGAGCGTAAAATTTTAGCGTCGCGCGGAATTTTAAAATTTAAAGATGCGAGCGCAAGATGAATTACGATGAATACAGATCCGTGGTAGATACGCTAAATGCGTGGGCGCGGGCATATTACACCGACGATAAACCGATCGCAAGCGACGAGGAGTACGACGAGCTTTATTCGCAAGCGGAGAAATTCGAGGAGCAAAACCCCGAGCTCGCGCTGCCGTACTCGCCTACGCGGCGCATCGGAGGCGCGATCAGCGAGGGCTTTTCCAAGCTCGCTCACGGCGCGCAGATGTGGTCGATGGAGGATATTTTCGACGACGCGGGTCTTTTGGCGTGGCTAGCTCGCGGCGAGAAGAGCGGCGCGCAGTTTTACGTCGAGCCGAAATTTGACGGCGCGAGCTTAAATTTAACCTACGAAGGCGGCGTGCTGATAAGCGCGGCGACGCGCGGCGACGGGCTTATAGGCGAGGACGTGACGCAAAACGCAAGAGCGATCAAATCGGTGCCGCTTCAGATCCCCTACGCGCAAAGGATCGAGATCCGCGGCGAGACGCTGATCGCAAAGAGCGATTTTGACGCGCTAAACGACGAGCGCGCCGCAAACGGCGAGAGCTTATTTTCAAACCCGCGCAACGCCGCCGCAGGCAGCCTAAGGCAGCTAGATAGCGCGATCGTGGCGAAGCGGAAACTAAAATTTATCCCGTGGGGGGTGGGCGAGCATTCGTTAAACTTTGCGCTGCACTCGCAGATAATGGAGTTTGTGCGTAGCCTAGGTTTTTTGCGAGACGAATTTTGCCGTATCTGCTCGGATGTAAGCGAGATCAGGAGCGCATACGAGGCGCTGCATAGCATGCGCGCGGGCAAAGATCTGATGCTTGACGGCATGGTAATCCGCGTAAACGAGCTTTCAAGGTGCGCACAGATGGGCTATACGGTGAAATTCCCGCGCTTTATGGTCGCGTATAAATTCCCCGCGGTCGAAAAAATAACGCGGCTACGCGAGATCAATCTGCAGGTCGGCCGCACCGGCGCGGTCACCCCCGTAGCCGTCGTAGATAGCGTAAATATCGACGGCGCGAACGTTTCAAACGCGACACTTCATAATTTCGACGAGATCGCGCGGCTGGGGCTGATGAAAAACGATTTCGTAGGCATCATCCGCAGCGGCGACGTGATCCCGAAGATCACGAGCGTTTACAAACAGCGCAGAGACGGCACGCAGAGCGAAATTTCGCGCCCGGATCGCTGCCCTGTCTGCGGCGAGAAGCTGCTTGACGAAGGCGCGCTCATAAAGTGTCAAAACCTCGATTGCAAGGCGCGCGTGATAGGCTCACTGATCTATTTCTGCTCTAAAAAATGCATGAATATCGAAGGGCTAAGCGACGCGACGATCACGCAGCTTTTTGAAAGCGGCAAAATTTCAAAGATCGGCGACATTTACGCCCTCGGCGCGCAGGATTTGGCGGATCTTGAGGGCTTTGCGGATAAAAAAATTTCAAATCTTTTGGGCGCGATAAATGCGAGCAAAAATGCGCCGCTTGAGCGCTTCATCGCTTCTTTAGGGATCGAGCACATCGGCGAGGTGGCCGCGCGCAAGATCGCCGCGGCATTCGGGCAGGATTGGCTGGATGCGAGCGAGGATGAAATTCTGCGGCTAGATGGCTTTGGAGAGGCGATGGCAAGGAGCCTAGCGGAGTTTTGCAAGATAAATCGCGAAAAAATTCTAAATTTAAGCGAAATCATCACGCCGCGCGAGCCAGAGATGCAGACCACTAAAAGCGCCTTCACAGACCGCAGCGTCGTCATCACGGGCACGCTCAGCCGTCCGCGCGACGAGTTTAAGGCCAGGCTTTTGGCGATGGGCGCGAAGGTGCAGGGCTCGGTATCTGCCAAGACCGACTTCGTGCTTGCGGGCGCAGAAGCGGGCTCCAAGCTACAAAAAGCTCGCTCACTCGGCGTGCGAGTGATCGATGAAAGCGAGTTTGAAGCGCTAGCGAGCTCGTTGCAAACGCCCGGCGCAAATTCACCCGGCAAGAGCGAGCCCCAAACGCTTGCGGGGAGCGGCGAGTGAAGGTTTTTTGTTTGGTGCCGAACCCGCACGCAAACGGCACGGGGTTAAATTTCAAAAGCAACCTTTGTCCTGCGGCGCTTGCGTGTTTTACAAAGCGCGAGAATTTTAAAAATTTTGCGGCGCGCGAATACTGCGCCGATAGGAAAGATTTTAAAATTTTCGCTAGCGACGAGATAAAATTTGCAACGCACGGCGAGCCGAAATTTACAACGCGCAGTATAGCTAAATTTACGGCGTGCAGCTGGCTGAAATTTGAGCCGCGTAGCACTGCCACGCGCAGCTTTGGTTTGCGCGATAAAATTTTAAACCCAAGGCCATGCAAAAGCCGCGCAAGCTTTAAAATTTCATCGCGGCGTGGAGAAAAAACAAAATGAGATTTGATCTACTCGTCGCAAACACGCTTAAAATCAGCAGAAATCAGGCCGCCGCGCTGATAAAGCAGGATAAAATTTTGCTGCGAGGCGCCGTGCAAAACAGACCCTCCGCGCAGATAGCGCCCGAGCAGAGCGGCGAAATCAGTACTGCCGAGCAAATTTACGTAAGCAGGGGCGCGCTCAAGCTTGCAGGCTTTTTGGATGAGCTCGCCGAAAACGGGCTTTTAGCAAGCTGCGGCGCAAATTTACCTAGCGCGGCGGCAGAAATTTCAAAGCCGTGCAGCGCCGAAAAGGGCGCGGATAGCAAAGCGGTAGCGACGCAAAGAGCAGGCGAAGTAACGACGCAAATTTCAAGTGCAGATTTTGCGGCTACGGATAAAATTTTGGGCGCGAACGAGACGACCGGAATTCCAAGCGCGACGGCGGCAAAGATCGCAGAAACAAATACCGAGGCGATCCATACCGCAAAAACTAGCGCCGAGACTGCTGAGCTTTTACAAACCGATGCAGGCAAGCAAGCGGTGGAATTTTTACAGACGAGCGCGGGCGCCGAGACGGCAGAGCATTTGCAAACGGACGCAGACGCCGAAATGGCAGAGATTTTAAATGCGGCAAAAGCCTCAAAATTGGGCGGCAAGGCGGGCGTATGCCGCAACGAAGGCGGCGCGGAGCTGGTACAAACAAAGCCCTTGCAAAAAGATATTTTAAATTTAGCGGGAGCCGATGTTTTGGACGTGGGTAGCAGCACGGGCGGGTTCGTGCAGATTTTATTGCAGCGCGGCGCAAAGAGCGTGACTGCGCTTGACGTCGGCAGCTCGCAGCTAAGCGAAATTTTGCGGCGCGATCCTCGCGTGATCGTGCGCGAAAACACCGACATCAGGGAGTTTGCGAGCAAGAAAAAATTTGATCTCATCACCTGCGACGTGAGCTTCATCTCGCTAAATTTGATCCTAAAAAGCCTCGCGAACCTCGCAAAAAACGCTCTCATCGTGCTATTTAAGCCGCAATTTGAAGTCGGCACGGAGATCAAGCGAAATAAAAAAGGCGTGCTCAGGGACGAAAAAGCAGTGCGCGCCGCACGGGCGAAATTTGAGCGACTATGCGCCGAGCTGGGGCTTACTGTACTGTACGCTAGCGCCTGCAAAATCACGGGTAAAGAGGGAAATAGGGAATTTTTCTATCTTCTAAAAAGGATGAACGATGAAATTTAAAAACTTAATTATATTGGCGTTTTGCGCGCTATTTTTGGGCTCATGCGCCAAAAGCTTAAACCCCAAAGCGCCGATCGTAAAAAACTTCGACATCGCTAAATTTAGCGGCGGCTGGTATGAGATCGCCCGCATGAAGGGCGGCGGTGAGCTGCAAAACACCGCGTACGAGTGCTTTATCGATAAAAACTCCACGATCAATCTTCTAAAAACTGCCAAAACAAGCTCTGGTAAAATCGAAAACGAGCAGCACGTGTTAGAGTTCGCAGGCGATAAAAACGTAGGCCTGCTCTATCAAAAAGGGTTCATCTCGGACACCGCTTACCGCGTGGCGCAGGTGGACGGCGACTATCGCTACGCCCTGATTTTCGGTGCGGACACGAGCGAGCTTTACATCCTCTCGCGCACCAAAACTCTGCCTGAGCCGATCCGCATCTTATATCTAAAAAAGGCGAAGCACAGCGGCTACGACACCAAAAAAATTATCTGGACGAAGCAGCAATAATGGCTAATCAAAAATCATGTAAAGACCATACAGAGGCTTCACTACGGAATTTTAAAGAGCAAAATTTCGTAGCGCAGAATTCCAGCTTGAAAAATTTTACGGAACAGAATTTCACAAGCAATGTGGAAAATTCATCTAAAAGTATCGAACACCCGAAGCAAGAGCTACGCAAAAATAAAACCGGCGATGCGCACCGCGCAGATGAAGCAGACACCGACACCTCTTGCAGCAATGAAACGACTTTTGGCAGTAAAACGGCTTATAATGACGCTTGCAGCAATGACGTAGACGTGCAGGCTCAAGGCACGTTTCCTGCTTGTGCGGAAGTACTGCGTGCGCGCCTAAGCGAGCAGTTCGCACGAGGCGATATTTTCGCAACGCTACAAGGCGCAAACCGCGATAATGTGCACGCCGTAGCGATCGGTAACTTCGACGGCATGCACCTTGGACATCAAAAATTATTTGAAAATTTAGGCGAGCACGGCGCTATAATCGTGGTTTTGACGGGCGTTGGAAGCAAGCTCACGCCCTTTGCGTTTCGCAGCGCATTCACGCAGAAAAAAATATTTTACTGCGAACTTAGCAAAATCAAAAATCTAAGCGGAGGCGAATTTATCGAGCTTTTAGGGCAAAATTTTATAA
>NZ_CALHHT010000045.1 GCF_938031315.1 uncultured Campylobacter sp. | reverse complement strand
CAAGAACTTTAGGAGAATATTTGACTGGAGCTTTCCAATTTTTATTTAAAACACCTGGATTAAAATATTTAGGAGCTTTAATATTTGGAACAACTTATGCCCCATTGGTAATAACTGGTCTGCATCATACATTTATAGCAGTGGATTTACAATTATCTGCTACAGGAGGCGGAACATTTATATGGCCATTAATTGCTTTATCTAATATAGCACAGTCGGGTGCAGTATTTGCAACATATTTTCTTTATAAGAAAGATAAAAAGCAGGAATCAGTTTCATTATCGGCAACAGTATCTGCCTGCTTTGGAATAACAGAACCTGCGATGTTTGGTGCTAACTTAAAATTTATGTATCCATTTTATGCGGCATTAGTTGGTTCAGCAGTAGGAGCATTAATATCTGTAGCATTTGATGTTATGGCTGCCGGAATAGGAGTTGGAGGTCTTGCATTGGCATTTTTATCAATAAAAGAAGGAGTAATTGCATTTTGGATTGCATCAATTGCAGCTTTTGGATTAGCATTTATTTTAACTTTTGTATTTTCAAAAACGAAATTAAATAAAAAAGGTTAGTACAATAATATATAAAAGCTATCTTTTAAAATTTAATATATAACAGAAAGGAAAAATTAGAATGAAAAAAATTGTAATATTATTTTTAACTGTAATGTCACTACAAATTTTTGGAGCAAATTATAAAGTTACAGGAAATAACTTAACTCAGAAAGAACTGAAGACAAATAATTCAGAAATTGAAAAAGAGATAAAAAGATTTTTTACTGAAGATTATATTGCCGATAGTAGAGGGAATGAAATAGAAAAATTTACAACTTATTATTTGCGTCCAAGAAATAGTCCATACGGTACTCTTACAGAGACGCTTGTGAATTGTAATGAATATGATTGTTCTAAAGGATTAACTCTTTTTGATCCAGATACATACACATATAAAACTTTCCAATTAACCCCCATAGATATGCCTGATGGCAAAGGAAAATTCGCTACTTTTCAACCAGCTACTAGTTCTCAAGGTTTATATCTACCATCTGAACCTGGCTATATAGAAAACAATTGGAAAGATAGGGATCTAATAACTGACACAAAGCAATTTAATCTCGATCTAACCAAAGATTTTAATATAAAAAGTACTGAACATACTTTAAACTACGGTGGTCTTTATAGCAAAAGTGATAAAAAAATGATAAATAAGGCTGGTTATTATCCATTCGAGGGAAATAAGCAATGGTGGGCAAAATATTTTTTCGGTAGAAGCAACACAGATCCAAAATATTATAGCGGAACATATTATCCTAATAAATGTTTACCATATAATGGAACGGACGAATTCGGTAATCTTTGCGGTCACGAAGATGATCCTTTTAGCTTCCTTATTCCGGTTGAGACCAAAACCGGAGCGCTTTATGTGGGAGATGACTTTCGTATAAACGATGTTTTAGCCTTTGATCTTAATTATAGGTATGATAAGGTTAAACACAATCCATCATATACCCCAGGCGTTACGCCAAAAATTCCAACTGATCTATTTATCGGAATGTTTGTTCCTTATACTCCACTTCCCGGTACGCCGTCTAGTGATGAGATAAAGGCGCATAAGAATGCAAATGCAGAAGCCAACGCCGTATATTTAGCTTCTCAGAAGAGAAAATATTCGGCAAATTCATATTCTTTATCTACAAGCATCGATCCACTTGATTTTTTCAGGCTTCAGCTTAAATATGCAAACGGATTTAGGGCGCCTACTTCGGACGAAATTTACTTCACTTTCCAGCATCCGGATTTTTCGATATATCCAAATTTGGATCTGAAAAAGGAAACCGCAAAAACCAAAGAAGTGGCGTTTACGCTTCATAATTCTCCAAGCTTCGTTACATTGAATTTATTCCAAACGGATTATAGGAATTTTATAGATTTACAATATAAGGGGGAATTCCAGCTTCCTTATGGAAACGGTGGAAGTACAATGCCTGCCTCTGTGTATCAAAACGTAAATCGTCCAAAAGCAAGAGTAAGAGGAATAGAGATAGATTCGAGACTGGCTTTGGATCAAATTTGGCAGCCATTGCAGGGTTTTAGCATTGGATATAAGCTAAGTATCCAAAAGGGTAGAATGGACATAGGTAATGGCAAAATAGATACTCCGATGAATGCGATCCAGCCTAGAACGGCGGTTTATAGTGTAAGCTACCAAAGCCCAGGCGATAAATTCGGCGCAGATCTATTTGTAACTGCGGTAGCTGCAAAAAAAGGAGACGACACCTATAATATGTATTGGTATGAGCAAGCGCGAAGCGGCAAAATCGTAAACGGCAAACCTGTAAGCAATAGCGAAGTGGAATGGAGAAGCGGCGGATATACCACGATAGACTTCGTAACATATGTAAAGCCGATCAAATATCTAACTCTTCGTGCAGGCGCATATAATATAACCGATCGCAAATATATCACTTGGGAAAGCGCCAGGTCAATAAGGCCTTTTGGAACTAGCAATCTGATAGATCAAGAAACAGGGCTTGGCATCAACCGCTTTTACTCGCCGGGTAGGAACTATAAACTCACATGGGAGTTTCAGTTTTAAAAATTTAATCAAGTGTTTGACGTCTTATTAAAACAAAAGCCTTTGGAATCAAAATTTATAGATTTATTACTAAATTTAAAAAGATGGCGATAGTAAATCATTTGGCATCATTTAGATTTCCGAATTTTATGTAGCGTGTAAATTTCAAATTTTACGTAGCGTGGCAGACCAAAGGCTCCTGTCTGTAATGACATCAGCTTCGTAATTTTGCAATGACGCCCGCGATCTCTTTCAAAATCAAGATAGCGAATTTTTAATTTTAACTGCGGTCTATATGAAGCCTTTAGCTCGCGGAATTTCTCCGTTGTTAACGTATAGGGCTCCGATCCCCGTCGCGCCATTTTGCGCAATGTAGTTTTAAAAAATTTTATTTAAATAATCCAGACTACTTAGCCGCCGAAAAACGAGTGATAAAAACCAAGCGCAGGCTTCAGGTAAAATTTGCGCGGAATTTAAAATATTATAAGATTTTGAAAATTTGTAGAATTAAAATTTAACGATAAATTTGACCGAGCGGGTCGGTCAAATTTTGATTAAATTTTAGCGCCGTATACGCAAGAAAGGATTATTTATAAGCCTTAATCGCTTTATCTAGGATTTTCTCGGCTTCCGCGGCGCTTGCAAAATCCTTTACTTTGACCCATTTATTCGGCTCTAAAAGCTTGTAGGTTTCGAAGAAATTTTTGATCTTATCCAGCGTCGCTTTAGGCAGATCGGAGACCCCTTTAATGCCCTCATATCGCGGATCGATCTTGCTAACCGGCACGGCAAGCAGCTTCTCGTCCATTCCGCTTTCGTCCTCCATCATCAAAACGCCGATTAGGCGGCACGGGATCACGCTGCCTGCGGCAAGCGGGTATTCGTTTAGCACCAAAACATCCGCAGGATCGCCGTCGTCAGCCAAGGTATTGGGCACGAAGCCGTAGTTTGCGGGATAAAACATCGCGCCGTATAGCACGCGATCGACGCAAAGCGCACCGCTTGCTTTGTCGATCTCGTATTTGATATTCGAGCCGTAAGGGATCTCGATTACTGCGTTGATTTTATCGGGGTTTGAGCCCACTTTTATCTTTGAAAGATCCATAGTTTTCCTTTATTTAGAATTTAAAATTTTGATATTTTTCACGTCTATCGTCGTTTTGGTAAAATCTTTGTCGATCTCGCCGCTAATTCGCACGAGCGTATTTTCATCCACGCTCACGCCGCGCCAAACGTCATCGTCGATCTCGACCTCGATGCTATCGCCGTTTTGATCCACAAATCTATAATGCTCGTGTCTGAGTTGAGATTTTATCCTGCCGTCGATCGTGACAAAAGAATCATCTCTTAATTTAAGCGCTTCTTTGACGCTTGACGGTTGAGTTTGTGCCGTCGCGCCGCTTGGGGCGAACCCGCCCGCGGCGAATGCAGCCGCACATAAAGCCATGCTAAGTAAAAATTTTCTAACCATATCTATCCTTAAAATTTTAATCTCTGCGTCCGCAAGCAGATCTGAAATTTCATCAATTTAAGAGCTGCTTGCATTTGACGATCGCATTTAAATTTACATAGCGGGCTGCTTAAATTTACGCTTAAATTTTAATTATCTCGCGCAACGGCAAGCTATAAATTTCAAAGCGCGCTCGTGCTAAAGGCGCGTTAAATTTAAGTGCGATCTGCACCGCTTGCGGTATGAAAAAGAAGCCAAAGGCGCTTAAAATTTAAGCCGCCATCCAAGCGCGCTAGCCTAATTTTTCGATCTGCGCGGCGATTATAGCGTTTATGTCCGCTACGATCTCCTCGACCGTGCGCTCGCCGTTTACGCTGTAAAATACGCCCGCGTCGCCGTAAAATTTACGGATATCCTCGATCGGCTCTGAAAATACCGCCATGCGGTTTTTAAAGACCTCCTCGTTATCGTCTGCTCCGCGAGCGCGTCCTAAAACACGCTCCTTGGCGACCTCCTCGCTAACGCATACCTCGATTACCGCGCTAAGATTTACATCATCGTCGCCTCGCAGCACCTCGTCTAGTTTGCTCATCTGCTCGACGCTTCTTGGATAGCCGTCGATGATGATGAAGTCTTTAGGCGAGCTTTTAATCGCGCTAACGATAGCATTTACGACGATATCAAGCGGCACGAGATTGCCTTTAGAGATGAAGCCATCTATCTGTCTGCCTAGAGCGCTACCGCTTGCTACCTCGGCGCGCAGTAGATCGCCCGTGGAGTAGTGCTCGATGCTTTGATTCATCTGAGCGATCATGCTCGCATCGGTCGTTTTGCCGCTGCCCGGAGCGCCGATGATTAGAAAAAGACTTTTCATTTTTGCTCCTTCTTATGAAGCCTAAGACCTAGCTCGCGAAGCTGCTCGTCTGTAACGACGCTAGGAGCTTTGGTGAGCGGACACTGCGCGCGCTGCGTTTTAGGAAACGCGATAACCTCGCGGATACTGCTTGAGCCGGTAACCAGCATCATCAGCCTATCAAAGCCGATCGCGATACCTCCGTGCGGAGGCGCGCCGAAGCTTAGCGCATCGAGCAGGAAGCCGAATTTCTCCCTCTGCTCCGCAGGCTCGATCTTAAGCAGCCTAAAGACCTTTTCTTGAATGTCCGCTTTGTGGATCCTGATACTGCCGCCGCCAAGCTCGATGCCGTTTAGCACGACGTCGTAGGCAATCGAGGTAATATCCTCCAAATCGGGCTCATCGGGATTGTTCGGCATAGTGAAAGGATGGTGCATCGCGGAGTAGCTGCCGTCGTCGTTTTGCTCAAACATAGGGAAATTTACGACCCACAAAAACTCAAGCCTGTTCGGATCTATGAGACCAAGCTCGTTTGCGAGGAAAATTCTAAATCTGCCCATATAATCAAGCACGATTTTCTTTTTGCCCGCGCCGAAAAATACGACGTCGCCGACCTTTAGCTCGCAGCGCTTGATGAGCTCGTCCAGCTCACTTTTTTCAAAGAATTTTACCAGCGGCCCCTTTAGACCGTCCTCTTTTACTTGAATGAATGCTAGGCCCTGTGCGCCGAATTTTTTCACGTATTCCTCAAAGCCTTGCATCTGGCGCTTGCTAAATTTCAGATCGCCGCCCTCGACTTTTAGCGCCTTTACGCGGTTTGCCTTGCGATCCTTGGCTAAATTTGAAAAAATTTCGTTGCTCGATTTTTCAAAAATATCGGCTACGTCGATGAAAGGCATATCGTAGCGCAGATCGGGTTTGTCGCTGCCGTAAAGCTCCATCGCGTCTTTATACTCCATATGTCTAAAAGGTGTGACGATCTCGCGGCCGCAGGATTTGAAAATATCCTTTAAAACCTCCTCGGCTACGCGCATTACGTCGTACTGGGTATTGAAGCTCATCTCGATATCGATCTGCGTAAATTCCGGCTGGCGGTCGGCGCGCAGGTCTTCGTCGCGGAAGCAGCGCGCGATCTGGAAGTATTTATCAAAGCCCGAGCACATCAAAAGCTGCTTGAAAAGCTGCGGACTTTGCGGAAGCGCGTAGAAGCTGCCCGGATAGACGCGGCTAGGCACCAGATAATCCCTAGCGCCCTCAGGCGTCGCGCGCGTTAAGATCGGCGTTTCGACCTCTACAAAGCCGAGCCTATCGAGCGCGTTTCGTGCGGCGATCGCAGCCTTGGAACGCATCTTAAATTTATCGAAGCTTCCGTCGGCGCGCAGATCCAAAAAGCGGTATTTCAGCTTCGTTTCTTCGTTGACGCTTTTATCGCCGATTACGAAAGGAAGCGGCTTGCTTGGATTTTCGATCTCTAAGCTTTCTACTACGACTTCGATGTCGCCGGTTTTTAAATTTGGATTTTCCAGCCCTTCGCCGCGAGCGCGGATCTTGCCGACGGCTTTTAGGACAAATTCGTTTCGCACGGTATTTGCTACCTCATATGCCGAGCTGCTATCTTTGGGATCGCACACGAGCTGAAGCAGGCCGCTTCGGTCGCGCAAATCTATAAAAATAACGCCGCCGTGATCGCGGTAAGAATTTACCCAGCCGCACACGGTTACACTTTTGCCGATATCGTTTTTACTCAAATCGGCGCAATAATGACTTCGCAAATTTACTCCTTTAAAATTATTTGTAAAACGCAAGTATAGTTAAATTTTGCTTTTACAAAGCTAATTTTTTATAAAATAGCGCCCGAAAGTAGAAAAATGGAAAGCAAAAACAAAATCCACGAAAATTTAAAATTTGCAGGGCTGATAGCCAAAAAATCGGATGAGATTCGCCCTGTCGCGGAGCAAATTTGTGAAATTTTAAAAGCGCAAGGCATCGAGCCTTTGATGCAGCAAGATAGCGCCGAATTTTTAGGCTTCAAGCCACATATGCTCGCCGAAATTTTAAAAAAGACCAATTTTTTAATCAGCCTCGGCGGCGACGGCACGCTCATCGGGCTTGCGAGGCTGCTAAGCGATAAGAACGCCTTTATTTTGGGTATCAACGCAGGTACTTTGGGCTTTTTAACGGACGTGCAGCCGAGCGAATTCGCAAAATTTTTAAAGGAATTTTTGCGCGGCGAATACGAGATCGAGCGCCCGTTTTTGCTTGAAGTGATACTGGAAAACGGCGGCGGTAAAATCGTCCGCAAGACCGCATTTAACGACGTCGTAATCACCCGCAGCCACATCTCCTCGATGGCGAAGATCGACGCGTTTTTAAATAGAAAATATTTCAACACCTACTACGGCGACGGCGTGATCGTAAGCTCCGCCGTGGGCTCGACCGCGTATAATATGAGCGCCAACGGCCCGATCGTCTATCCGCTGTGCGACGTGTTTTGCGTCACGCCGATCTGCTCGCATAGCTTGACGCAGCGGCCTTTGATCCTTCCAAAAGAATATCTTGCAAGCTTCAAAAACGCCGGAAGCTCCGAAGTTAGTGTCGTTATCGACGGACAAGACGTTTTTGATATGGCGGAATTTCACAGCGTAAGCGTTAAAATTTCACACGCCAAGGCAAATTTAATAAAGCACAAAAGCTACGATTATTTCGACGTTTTAAAAGCCAAACTCAGATGGGGACACGGCGGATGCTAGAGCGGGTCTATATCAAAAATAATCTAAGCTTCGGCGAAGTTGATCTGCGCTTCGGCGCGGGGCTGAATGTATTTACGGGCAGCAGCGGCGCGGGCAAATCGGTGCTGATGAACGCAATTTTGGCGGTATTTGCTCTAAAAGACAGCGACGCAGGGCTTATCGAGGCCGACGTGAACAGTGAATTTGGGATGGACGAGTTTGGCCTGCAAAACGAGACGCCGAATAACTTCAGGCTCGTAAAAGACCGCTCCGTGCGCTATTTCATCAACTCTCAATCGGTCTCGAAAAAAAATCTAAATTTAATCGTCGGCGGCTATGTAAAATTTTTAGGCTCCAAAGACAGCGGCGAAATAAATAGCGCAAATTTACTCGCGCTGCTCGATGCATGCGCCTGCAAAAAAAGCGCCGCGCACGGGCAAAATTTGGCTAAATTTAAAGAGGCTTTCGAGCAATTTATCGCCGTGCAAAAACAGCTCGCGCTGATAAATGAGCAGGAGCGCAAGATCGAGGAGCTGAAGGAATTCGCTCGCTTCGAGATTGAAAAGATCGAGCGCGTATCGCCTAAAATCGGCGAATACGAGGAGCTTTTGCAGATCAAAAAAAAGCTTAGTAAAAAAGATAAGATCGAGGAGCTTTGGGCTAGGGCGCAGGGCGTTTTTGAGCTGGAGCGCAGCGTCATCGAAGCGCTAAGTCTTAGCGGGCTGGATAGCGCGTTTTTCGAGGATGCGATGAACGAGCTGCGGCTAAAGCGAGAAAGCTTGAATTTAGACGAGCTCGAAAATATCGACATAGAGAAAATTTTAGATCGCATCGAAGCTCTTAGTGCGCTAAATAGGCGCTACGGAAGCATAGAAGAGGCTTTAGCTACGCTTGAAGCGCGCAAGAAAGAGCTTGAGCATTACGAGCAGTTAAGCTTTGAAAAAACCAAGCTACAAACGGAATTTAAACGCCTTAGCGAAAGCACCGCTACCCTTGCCGAAAAAATTAGCGAGGCTCGCAAGGGCGCTAAAAAACGGCTCGAGGATCTGATAAATTCCTATCTAAAGCAGCTTTATATGGACGGAGTGGAGCTTAGTTTTAAGCCCGCGGTTCTTAGTGAGTGCGGCACAGACGAAATTTGCGTCAGCTTGTGCAAGACGGAATTTAAAAATTTAAGCTCAGGCGAAACGAACCGCCTACGCCTTGCTTTCATCGCGGCAAGCTTGGAGCTTACAAATAACGGCGAGGGAATTTTGATCTTAGACGAGATTGATTCAAATTTAAGCGGAAAAGAGGCGATGAGTATCGCAAACGTGCTGGTAAAAATTTCAAAATTTTATCAAATTTTTGCGATCTCGCACCAGCCGCAGCTTAGCTCCAAGGCTGCGTCACACTTTTTAGTAAGTAAAACGAACGGCAAATCTAGCGTGAGATTATTAAGCGAAAATGAGAAAATAACAGAGCTAGCTCGTATGATAAGCGGCGAGACTATTACTGCAGAAGCCCTGGAATTCGCTAAAAAACTAAGGCAAAGCTGAAGGAATTTTAAGCTTAAGTTTAAATCTGAAATTTTTCGCTACAATACCGCGTTTAATTTAAATTTAAGTGTGATTTTGCAAAACGACGTAAAATCCGCTTCGAAAAATTTTATCAAGTGAGTTTTATGATTATAGATACACATTGCCATTTAGACGATGCTAGTTTCGATGCTGATTTGGACGCGGTGATTGAGCGCGCCACGATTGCAGGCGTGCGCAGCATCATCATTCCCGGTGCCGATGTAGCAGACCTAGATAAGGCATGTAAAATTTCGCATGCACGGGATAATGTGTATTTTGCCGTAGGGGTGCATCCATACGAGATAGATTCTTTCGATATGGAGGTGCTGAAGCGGTATGCTGACGATCCCAAATGCGTGGGCGTTGGCGAATGCGGTCTTGATTATTTCAGACTTAAGCAGCAAGAGAAGAAGGAAACCAAAGCCTTAGAAATCTCCCGCCAAAAAGACGCCTTCATCTCACAAATCGATCTAGCAACACAACTTCAAAAACCACTTATAGTCCATATCCGAGAAGCAAACGAAGATAGCTTTGGAATTCTAAAAGATCGCGCCGGCGATTTATGCGGCGGTGTTTTGCACTGCTTCAATGCCAGCAAGCTTTTGCTAGGTCTTAGCGAATACGGATTTTACTTCGGTATCGGCGGAGTTTTGACATTCAAAAATGCAAAAAACTTAGCTGAGATCTTACCGCAAATTCCGCAAGAGCGCCTTTTAATCGAGACGGATGCACCGTATCTAACTCCGCATCCGCATCGCGGCGAGCGCAACGAGCCTGCATTTACGAGACTCGTGGTAGAAAAAGTCGCGGAAATTTTAAGCCTAAGCGTAGAAGAGGTTGAAGCAATAACGACTCAAAACGCCTGTAGGCTTTTTGGCGATAAAATCAAAGGAGAGATATGAAAGCCATAAAATTTATACTGCTAGCCCTACTTTTAGTGGGCGAAGCGTTTGCGAGCCAGCCCGGTCTGATGCGCGCAAATCACGACTATATTTTAAATCAATTCGGCATCGAAAATAACGAATCGAGCAAAAACGTAGTTGCGGGCATATTCCGTGCGATCAATGCAAGCGATCGCAAGCAGTTTAAGCATATCGTGACTTCGCAGTCGCACAATGCCTACTTAGTCAAATCCGAGGTCGATAACATCGAAGCTCCGGAATTCTTATTGTATTTGGCAATGGTAGAATCTCATCTTAAAAACACCGTAACTTCGGGCGCTAGCGCAGGTGGTATGTGGCAGCTGATGCCGGCAACTGCGAAAAATTTCGGTCTTAGAGTAGATAGCGCCGTAGATGAGCGTCGCGATCCCGCAGCCTCTACGGATGCTGCGTTTTCGTATATTTTGCATCTGAAGCAAAATTTTGGCAAGTGGTATTTAGCGCTAATGGCGTATAATTGTGGCGATCAAAAGCTTAAAAATGCGATTGCAGCTACTGGCAGCGATGATCTGGATCGCTTGCTAAAAAGCCCCGCACTTCCTAATGAGACTAAGAATTTTATCAAGCGTATTATTAAATACGCTTACATCGCTCAAAATGAAAATATGCGTAAAATTCTGCTTTTTGAAAGCGAGCCATGGGGGCTAAAGCGTATCGCAGTAGCTCCGGGCACAAAGCTAAGCGCGGTTGCAAAACAGATCGGAATTTCGCCATCGCAGATGCAGGATTACAACGCGCATATTAAAAACGGAATTTCGCCGCTTAACGGCAAGTACTTCTTTTATATCCCACAAAGCAAATATGCAGAATTTGTCGTAAATCAAGGCGCATTTCAAGCGTATGAACCACGTCTGAAACAGCGCAAGCCAGGACGCGTGTTAGCAGGTTTGGCGAACGAGCTTAGCCTCAAAGACAAAAACGAAATAGCGCTAAATAATATAAAATTCAACAAATAAGATCGGATCGTAGGTGTCGTACCAGAAAATCGCTCTTTTTAGTGCGCTTTTTGCGCTGATTCTTGCCGGTTGCTCGTTTCGCACCGCACCGTCGTCTAGATCGTCTGCTGGCGGTGCGGGCAAGATCGGCAAAAACTCTCCCGCCACCATGCGCCCTTATAAAATCAACGGCAAAACCTACTATCCAGAGCAAGTAAGCGTCGGTGACACTCAAATCGGCATCGCCAGCTGGTATGGGCCGAATTTTCATGGCAAATACACCTCAAACGGCGAAATTTACGATATGAACGGCATGACCGCCGCGCACAAAACCTATCCAATGAATACTATGGTAAAGGTCACGAA
>NZ_CALHHT010000044.1 GCF_938031315.1 uncultured Campylobacter sp. | reverse complement strand
AGCCCACTCAGCTTGGCGAGCACGATACTGAAATGAAGCCGCCTAGGCGCACGACTAAGTCCGCGCGCAAAGAATAAGGCGCGCAACGGCGGCGGGATTAAAATTTATCCACGATAAAGGCGTAAAATTTAAAGAGCTCTGCGATCGCAGAAAGCGGGCAGGCGCGGAATTTAAAGCGCAGTGCCGGCATTGGATACGGGCGCACAGCGCAGATATAGGAATTTAAAGCGCGCAGCACGGGCGCCGTATGAAAGTGCACGGTGTAGGCGTCGATGTAAGCGCGATGCGGGCGCAAATTTAAGATATGCAATGAGCGCGGAATTTAATGCTCTGAAATTTTGCGCGATTAAAACTGTGCAATGCGCGCAGCAGCGGAATTAAAAGGCAAAAAGGCGAAATTCTATCTGCAATTTGCTCGCGGTAGAATTTACCGCGCTAAATTTCACGCGATAGCGGAGCTTTGAAGTATAATTTTGAGCGGATTTTAGACTAAATTTAAGAAGAGAGATGAAAGCGTTAGTATTTGCTTTGCGCAAGGTTTTTAAATTTATATTTCTGTTTTGGGTGGTCATAAGCTCGCTTTTCGGCACGTATATGATCGCCGATAAATTTTTCGGTCGCGCCGTCGTATCATGGGCGCTAATCCGCGATTTTAGCGGCGCTTCGCTGGATCTGGAGGATTTTAGCATCAGCGCCCGCTTAAGAGCTACCACTATCGGCAGACGATTATGGCGCGACGAGCGCGAGCCTGAGCCCGACTTCTCGGACGATAACTCCACCGGCGCCCCGTATGAACTAAGTATAAATTTTGACCATGTGAGTGCGCCCGGGATCGTGCTAAAAAATATCAAGCTCGAGCAGGTGCGAAGCGGGCGCGTCGTGTTTGAAAAAGACGAGCTAGAGGTGCCGATAGAGATGGGCTACAGCGGCTACAAAAGCGGCAGATTAGAGGTACCGGGTCTCGATTCCGCGCATGTTAAACATAAGCTAAGCGCCGAAATATGCGTGTCTGGGGGTGCTTGCACAAGCTTTGTACATTATTTCTTGCCGTACAGACATGTAGAGGGCACGGCGGCTCTGCGAGGTGTTTTTTAGCCGCGAGACTTAATACAAATGTGCTTTAAGACGGTATCGCAAATGAAAACTATAGATAAATATATCAACCGCACTCGTAGTTTTTTAATGAGATTTTTAAGAAATGACGTTGCAATACTCTATAAGCTAAAATAAAGAGCAGACGAAGGCTACTCCGATAAGCCATAAACCTAAGCGTCTTGAGACCGTCTTCAATACTCTCGGTATATCTCTGCAAATCCCCGGTCATATACCCTACTCTTCTATTGAAATTTAATTAAAAATGCAGTTGCGCCTCAAAAGTTATAGAAACAAAGGTGGTTTTCGGACCAGAAAGAGATTGATAGCATGATTTTGATAAAATCAAAGTAAAAGTCAATAGGAATAGAGAATATAGCCTTTTGAATGTATATTTTTTATATCAAGATTTAAATTTCTTTTTAATACGCCTACTAAATTTTGCATAGCTATTTTTGAACTCATTTTGTCGTGATAAACGACCTCTTCTATCATTGAAAAAGTGGTTATATTATTTACGTTTTGGGCTAGGAGCAAGATCAGCTTATGCTGTAAATTTGTTAGGAAAATTTGTTCGTTATTTTTATAAATTTGCTCTTTTTCGAGATTTATCTTAATTTCTTTGTTTAGCATTAAAAAGCTTGCTTCTTGGCTAGGAGATAGCATGGCGATACTATCTAGTAAAACGCTTGTTTTAATAGGCTTAAATAATATAGCAGAACTTCCGCCGTGAAAATTTTTTAAAATTTTAGAATAGACTTTTTTGTTTTTTGCTAAAAATATAAATTTTTGATTCGGCGAGATGGATGAAATATTAAAGAAATTAATTTCTTCTTTATTCTCAAATAAAGGGTCCAGGTCGATAATTACGTCATCTAAATTTGTATTGCAGTTAAGATAGAAATTCAAAAA
>NZ_CALHHT010000043.1 GCF_938031315.1 uncultured Campylobacter sp. | reverse complement strand
GAACATAGACGCAAATACTGTTGCTCTTAAGCTCGTTACCGTCGATCCTAGCGCGCGTAGCTACGCGATCTTGGCGGCGACATATTATGCGATGGAAAATTATGAGCTCGCGAGACAATATTTTGAAAAGGCCTACGGCTTAGACAAAACGGATGAAAATTTGATCCGCCTTTGCGACGTGCTGCTAAATAAACTAAACGATTCCGATTCCGCCATCCGCATCATTGAGACGCACAGGCGCATTTACGGCTGCGGAAGCGGCATGGCGTGCGAAGTGCTAGCCGACGTCTACCGCGCGGATAAGCGCTATTTGGATGTCGCCAAGATCGATGAGGCGCTTTACGAGGCGAAGGGCGATACGAAATTTTTAGACGATATGATCGCGATATATTATTATTCAAACGACTTTGACAAAATCATCGAACTGCTTAAAAAATATGACTACAAGCCCGAGCTTTTGATCGACGCCTATGCGCGCAAGAAGGACTATAAAACCGCGATCAAGATGGCTCGCGACGAGTTTATAAAGACGAAAAATTATGATTTTTTAGCGATCGAGGCGATATACGAATATGAAAGCGTCGGCAAAAATGTGGACGCCAAGACCCTATCCAGCGTCGTGGAGAAGTTTGAAAATATCGCGCCGCAGCTTAAAGACCCCGTACATCTAAACTACTACGGCTACATTTTGATCGATCACGATCTGGACGTGAAAAAGGGAATAGATTACGTCCAAAAGGCGCTCAAGATCGAGCCCGACTCGCCATACTACATCGACTCGCTTGCCTGGGGATACTACAAGCTTGGCGAATGCGACAAGGCAAAGCAGCAGATGGATAGGATCAAAGACGCGGAATTTTTCGAATCCCCCGAAGGCAAGGAGCATATAATGGCGATCGATGCGTGTATGCACGGCGGCAAAAATCCTACGCCGCAAAGTCCGGTAGCGCAAAATCCCGCCGCGCAGGGCGCCGTCTCGCAAAGCTCGGCAGCTCAAAATTCTACTCCGCAAAGCTCGGCTGCAAATTCTATAAATTCCGCCGCGCAAACTTCAGGTAAAAATCCCGGAAATCTTGCGCCGATAGATTCCGCAAAGCAGGAGCCGCCCTCGTCAAATTTACCCGAGACGCACCCTACGAATAGGGGAGAGCAGTGATTTTAGACGAAATTTTAAAGCGCACCCGCGAGGATCTCGCGCTTCGTAAAGAAAGACTGCCCGAGGATCTGCTCGGCCGCTCGCTAAGCGCCAATCCCTACGAGCCGCGTGACGTCATAAGCGCGCTTAGAAGCGATGAGAAGGATCCGCTTCGCATCATCGCCGAGATTAAAAAGGCAAGCCCGAGCAAGGGGATCATCCGCGAGGATTTTGAGCCGCTAAGCCTTGCGGTGGAGTACGAAAATGCAGGCGCTAGCGCCTTTTCGGTGCTTACCGAGCCGCATTATTTCAGGGGCGATTTGGAGTTCATCCCGCAGATCCGCCGCTACACTCGCACGCCCATTTTGCGCAAGGATTTCATCGTCGATCGTTATCAGGTCCTCGAGGCGCTGGTTTACGGCGCGGATTTTATCCTGCTGATCGCCAAGGCTCTGGAAGGCAAACAGCTAAGAGAAGTGCTTGAGTTTGCCCGCAAGCTAGGGCTTCGGGCGCTGTGCGAGATCCACGATAAGGACGATCTGAAAAAAGTGGTCTTCGCAGGTGCGGGTATTATCGGCATCAACCATCGAAATTTAGAGACTTTCGAGGTCGATACGAGCCTGAGCGAGCGGCTGATCCCGCTGATTCCAAACGGCAAGATCATCGTCGCCGAAAGCGGTCTGCACTCGCACGAGCAGCTTAAAAGCCTGCACGAGGCGGGCGTCGATGCGTTTTTGATCGGCGAGCATTTTATGCGCCAAAATGACGTCGGCGCGGCACTGCGCGAGATAAAGCTCGGCGCGAGCGGCTAAATTTAAATTTGGCTCATTTGATCGCGCAAGCTAAACCTGAAGCGAGCGGTTAAATTTAGCGAACGGAGCGAAATTTTAAGGCAGTAAATTTTAAAATTCGGCGGACTTTAAAATTTAACGGCTCTTTAAATTTAGCGCCGCGCCACAATTTAATATCGCACATCGCGCGAGAATTCACGCTGCGCTTTGGTATCGTGAGTTTGTTATTGCGCGCCGTACGAGCGGCTGCGGAGTGAGGTTTAAATTTATGCCTTTCGTTTGTATAGCTTTCCGTCGCATCACGAGCTGTTGCAAAAGCGCGGGTTTAAATTTAGCTTTACGTTTGCGAAGCTTCGCGCGCGCGGTTGCGCTTGTAGCATTGAGCGCCGAGAATTGCGCGTCTGCCGTAGCGCCTTGCATACCTAGCGCTTCGGTATTGGCGATTGCGCGGCGCCGTAAATTTAATCGCAGCTCGCGATCAAGCCTCCCAGAGGAGCTTGCGCGTGCGATAACTGCGCAAAGCGAGCTACCACAAAAGCGGACGTCGTAGGAGCTTAGCAGGGCTGCGATACGCCGCGATTGAACTTCGGCTGTATTACAGCTGTGCCGTGACTGCGCCGCGTTAAATTTTACCGCGTGTTGCGATGGTGATTGCAGCGCAGGTTTGGTATCGCGTACCGTGCCTGTGAGTGCGTCAAAGTCTTGTTATAATGCGCCGCGCAAATGACCGCGTAGATTTGATATCGCATACCGCGTAGGCGGTACGTGCGCTTTGGCATCGCGAGCTTGTTATCGCGCACGCTGTGCGAACGGCTGCGGAGCGGATTAGACGCTATGTTTGCCGCGCGATGAGTGTCCGTCAAATGTGCACCAATGCCCGCCGTGCGCTTTGATCCGCAGAGTGCGTATTGCGCCGAAGTGCCCTGCGATTGCAAAGCATGTCGCGTCTGCTACGCGCATAGCTCTGCGTCGCGCGAGCAAGCGCGGGCTACGTAAATTTAAAATTTTATGAAATTTAGAAGTTTTAAATTCCAAATTTCATAAAA
>NZ_CALHHT010000042.1 GCF_938031315.1 uncultured Campylobacter sp. | reverse complement strand
CGGCGCTTGAAATTATGAGAAATAAGAGGGGCGCTTTGTGCGCAGAAATTTTCTCGCGGTGGATGAATACGCCTAGGATCACGGCGCCGATCGTGCCGATACCTGTGCATAAGCTTAGCGTGAATATGAAAAATATGCGAAGCAGGCTAGTCTCTGCGCTCTCTTTTAGCGCGACGATCGTTTCAAGCAAGACGATAAAAAGCGTGCTGAGCCCCGTGTATAGGACGTATGCGAGCGCCGCGCCAATGTATTTTAAAGCAAGCATAAATATAAAAAGCTCACGATTACGCAGGTTGCGGTCAGTAGCGATTCGTGCGTACTAGCAGCGCGCTTAAACTCGTGTGCCAGGTCGCACTCAAAAAGCGCTCCGATGAGGACAGAAGCAAAGCCTTTGGTGTTCATAAACCGCCTAAATTTTAAATTTAAAGCGCGATTATATTAGGAGCGAACTTAGATTGAAATTTGTCTTAAAATTAATCCTAAATAATAAATTTTATTAATCATTTAGAAATTTTAGGATATAATTATTTCAAATCATTTCAAGGAGAGAAAGATGTTTAAACTTAGAGAGTTGCCGTTCGATGCGGCGCACAACGCGGTCGTAAGCAAGCAAACCTGTGATTATCACCACGGCAAGCACCATGCGACCTACGTGGCGAATTTAAATAAACTTACCGAATCGGGCGAGTTTGCGGGCAAGGGGCTTTACGAGATCGTAACGGCTGCTAGCGGCGGGCTTTTTAACAACGCCGCGCAGGTTTACAACCACGATTTTTACTGGGATTGCATCGCAAAACCTAGCGAGGCTTCCGCGGAGCTAAAATCGGCGCTGGCGGAACATTTTGCGGATTTTAAAAGCGAGTTTTTGGCTGCTGCTACGGCGCATTTCGGCTCGGGCTGGGTGTGGCTCGCTTACGATCCGAAATCGGGCAAGCTTTGCATCAAAGCGACCCAAAACGCCGCTACGCCGGTGACCGAAGGGCTCGTGCCGCTTCTAGTCGTGGACGTTTGGGAGCACGCGTATTACATCGACGAGTACAATGCGCGCCCGAAATATCTGGAGAAATTCTACGCAGGCATCAACTGGGAGTTCGTCTCAAGCGCCTACGAATGGGCTAAAAAAGAGGGTCTCGGCTCTGTGAAATTTTATATCGACGAGCTTCACGGCAGAGATTAAATTTTAAAATTTAAGCGCACGCGGCGAGGCGATGCTACACAAAGCCAAAACCGCCTAAACGCGCTGCAGGTTCGTTGCGAGTTTGCTACGGACGCGGATCCGCTGCGGATGATAATCGCCGCGGCGTTTAGCATGCGCGATCGATCGCTTA
>NZ_CALHHT010000041.1 GCF_938031315.1 uncultured Campylobacter sp. | reverse complement strand
GACGAGTCGTTGATATATTTTGTAGAGCTTTGGTAGCATAAAAATTCTCCGCTCGCTATGTTTTTAAAAGCGGAATTTATAGCAGGGTTAAATTTAGTTTTATCCGTTATGCTTATTAGCTCATCTATACTCGGCAGCCGCCAGTCCGAATAACCCGCGAAATTTAAATTTTCGCAGTATTTAACGGCTTCGTCATACGCCCCCTCAAATATATCCTTGCCGTCTTGCCACATAAGTTTGTAAACACTATCCGTAACTACGTTTTTGGCATCGTCTCTGCTAAAGCCCGCCGTTATATCGCCGCCAAAAGCCGCGTTCCAGCAAAGCAAGCAGCACGTTAAAATAGGCATAAATTTACTCATATTTTACCTTTAAGCGTTTGAATTGCGCGTAATTATACTCTGTTCCGCCGCTTATTCGCCTTATGCTTTAAAGTCGTGCCGCGGAGCGCATCCGCTTATCTCTATCCGAAATTTATCTCTAAATTTAGCCCTTTTTGCTAAAATTTCACAAAACGCGCCGTCCGTAAAAGAAGCGGCCAGACTAAGCTTAAGGAGAGAAGATGCGCGAGCAGGACTACGAGGCGCTTAAGGCGGAGTGGCAAAAAGAGTGGAATGAAAAGAGCGAGAAATACGCCAAGGCCGTAAACGATATGGTGGCGTTTGCGGAGGTTTACGGCTGGGACGCCTACAAGGGCGAAGATCCGGTCGATGAGCGCGAGGGTGTGACGCAGCTTTGCGAGGCGGTTTTTGAGCTGCTAAAGGAGGCTAACGAGCGCGGCGAAACGGCAAAATTTAGAGCCGATTTTCCGCCATCAAACGTCATTTTCGATAAAAAGTTGAGAAAAAAGCTAAGAGACATCGATCAAATTTGCCCTCTTGGCGGCGAGAACGTCCTTTTTATCGCCTCAAACGACGACGGCAAGACGCTGTATCTACTGGAGGGCGACCGCGTGAGCGAAGTGGCAAAGGGCGTCATCGCCGTGGGCAAGTCCAAGCGAAACGAAATTTACGCCCTGCTAAATCAAGACGAGGTATGGCTGATCAGGGGTTACGACGGCAAGAGCGGCGGCGAGCTGGTGGCGAGATTTAGCCACGAGCTTGAGATCATCTACGACGAGGCTGAAATTTTACCCTTTAACGACGGCAGCAAGGTGCTTTTGGCCGCCCATGACGGAATTTTTTTGATCTCGCAAAGCGGTTCGAAGCTTATCCATCCGATCTACGAGGATGAGGGCGATGACGACGACGAACTCGAGATAGATATGGCAAACGCGACGCTCTCAAATGACAACGAGCTAATCGTCGCGGGCGAGCAAGATACCGATGAGCACGTCCTGATGGATAGCGAGGGCGAGCGACTGGGCGGCATCGGCGCGCAGAGCGCATATCCGCACTTTTGCCTATTTAGCGCGGACGATACGCAGCTCATCACGAACTCCTGCCATTTCTACAACGGCGTCACGATCGGCGTGGACAGGGCGCTGCTAAAGCGCGGGCTGGAGGTTGAGGCTTATTCGTATGACGAAGAGGGTGAGAAAAATTTCACGCTGATCGACGATGCGATGAGAGTTTACGCGGGCGTAGCGACAAGAGACTTTTACATCCTCGGCGACGCATACGGCTACATCAAAGCAGTCGACAAGGACGGGCGTAAAATTTGGCGCCACTATCTTGGCGGCACGATAAAGTCCATGGCTCTAAGTGAGGACGGCAGCGTGCTATTCGTCGGCACTTACGGCGGCAGGCTGCATAAACTACGCCTCGGCGCAGGTCAAGACAGCCACACGATCGGCAACGGCAACCACAAAGAGGAATTCAGACTGATTGCATTTGAAGATAAAATTTATCGGTGGTAAATTTCGCGACGCGGGCGGAGACGAAAATAGCGCGAGCAGCTTTGAGTGCAGATGAAATTTTGATTTGAAGCAGCGCCTAGTAGCGGAGCGGATTTGAGCTAAATTTAGCTCGCAGCTCCGCTAAAATCCGTGCTCGTCAAATGGGCGCGGACAGATTAAAATTTAAAGGACGGAAATGACCGAGCCGAAAATCGGCGATCTCTTCGCCGTAAAGCTTAAGAGGCGGGACGCGTATTTTACCGCGCAGATCCTAAGTGCTCAGATGGGGCTCGTCGCGCTCGTTTTGGACGACTTTACGAGCGCGCCGCCTAACCTAAAAGAAGCGGCTAAGCTTAAGCCGTTTTACTTCGATCATCACTTTTGGAAGCGCGGAGAATTTTATCTCGGCGTGGATGAAATTTTGGACGCCGAGCCCGTTTTTATCGGCAATGCCGCTTTGATTTGCGAACCGCCCGAGTGCGTGAGCCTGCAAAATATCGAACAGATCTATATGCAGCTTGCGTGGAACGAGCTTCCCA
>NZ_CALHHT010000040.1 GCF_938031315.1 uncultured Campylobacter sp. | reverse complement strand
AAGCCTGCTCTTGTGAATATAGATATTGTTGCAAAGTGTGGAACCGGCTAGCGCGCGCAATGGGGCGAAATTAAAATTTAAACTCGCTAGCCTAAATTTAAAATTTTATAACCGTTCGCTTAAAATCCGAGTGCTTTTTGAATCGCGAGCGTCTGCGCTACGACGCGCTCTAGCTGCTGCAAATTTAGCATATTCGGTCCATCCGAAAGTGCGTGGGCTGGATCAGGGTGCGTTTCGTAAAAAAAGCCGTCCACGCCCACGGCCGCCGCCGCTCGCGCGAGGTACGGCACGAAGCGCGAATCACCGCCGCTCGTAGCGCCGATACTAGGCATCTGCACGCTGTGCGTCGCGTCGAAAATGACCGGTGCAAACTCGCGCATAATCGGCAGCGAGCGCATATCGACGATCAAATTTCCGTAGCCGAAGGTACTGCCGCGCTCGGTGAGCCAAACGCCGTGGCAGCGCGCCAGATCGTGCATCCCTTCGCCGCTCGGCTGCGGGGCATTTTGTGCAGCACTTATCGAGCCGTCTTGCGCGTTGAAAGCATGAGAGAGGTTTGGTTGCAAGGCGCTTTGCGCTTCGTTATCGCTTTGTGCGGTACAAGGCGTCGCCGTACCTTTAGTGGCATTTTCGGCACCGTTCTCAGCGCCGTAAGTATGAATAAAATTTTGTGCGTCCTGAGCGGTACCGCAAGAATTTTGCACGCCTAGCGCCGAAGATCCGTTATTCGCACCGCTTCGGGCGCCGCAAATTTCGGCATCGTCGGAGCAGGCGCTGTTTTGAGCGGCGTTTGTATCGCTAGATGCCGCGCCGCTTTGCGGGGTATAAGCCCGTGCGCTGCGGGTTTGCAGCACCTTTTCGACGCTGTGTTTCATCGCCTGTGGCGATAAAAACTGACCTTTTTTGATGTTTACTACCGCTTGCGTGCTAGCTGCGGCGACGAGCAGGTCGGTTTGGCGGCACAAAAACGCCGGTATTTGCAGCACATCGGCGACGCGTGCGACGGGCTCCGCCTGGTAGCTTTCGTGGATGTCGGTTAAAATTTTATAGCCGAACTTTTCCTTTACTTCGGCTAAAATTTCGCAGCCGCGCTCAAGCCCCGGGCCGCGGAAGCTTGAGATGCTGGTGCGGTTGGCTTTATCGAAGCTGCTTTTGAAGTAAAATTCCACCCCACTCATTTCGTTAAATTTGCGTAAACTTTCCGCGACTTGCATTATCAGCTCGCGGCTTTCGATCACGCAGGGCCCTGCGATCAGTATCATGAAATATCCTTTTTTAAAATTTGCGCGATTTTAGCGAAATTTTACTAACTCTTAATAGGGCTTGCCGAAAAATTTCTCGTAATGCTCGTAAAAGCGCTTGTAGTAGGGGTTTGAGTAGCGTTTGCGCATGCCGTAGTTGTAGCACTCGATCGTGTCTTTTATATTTTTATTTTTGGCGTTCCAGCATTTGCGCAGGATTTTAGCGCATTTGGTGAGGTTGTACATCGGATTAAATATATAATCGATCTCATTTCGGCTGAAATTTACGGCGTTTAGCTGCCCGAGCCCTACGTCGATGCTAAATCCGTCCTCGTACAGATACTTGGCGATCTGCACGGCGTAAATTTCGTTTGCTGGTATGATCGTAACGACCCATTTGCTGGAATTTAGGCTGTAGTTGCTCGCCTTGATGCGGATATTTTGATTGCGCAGACCCGCGAAATAATCAGCGTTTGCTTTGTTTGTCAAAAAGGAGATCGTGTAGGGCTCGAAGTCGCTTTCGATTTTGACGATAGTGTATAAAATTTCAGGCTTTACCCCTTCGTTTTGCGCTACTGCGGCGATGGCGTTTACGATCTCGTTCGGCGAGTAAGCGGGGGCTTGAAGCGCTAAAAACAGGGTGAAAACCAACTTTTTCATCTAAATTTACCGAGCCTTTGATAAAATTTTATGTCGCAAGTATAGCACAATTTCAGTCTTTTCATCATTGTTTAAGTGAAAATTAATCGTATTGGATATATAATCACATTTCTTTTTTAAACCCAAACGGTCGCTTAGCTCAGCTGGTAGAGCGCCACCCTTACAAGGTGGATGTCGCAGGTTCGATCCCTACAGCGACCACCATTTTGAAATCCTTGGATTTCATACTTCTTAACACTTGCGCTGCAAGTGTGATTTTTGGTGCGACGGTAGTTCAGCTGGTTAGAATGCCGCCCTGTCACGGCGGAGGTCGTGGGTTCGAGCCCCATTCGTCGCGCCACTTCTTACGATGTCTTGCTAGCTCAGTAGGTAGAGCATCTCACTTTTAATGAGGGGGTCGTTGGTTCGAATCCAACGCAGGACACCACTTATTTTATCACTAATCAAGTCGGCAAATTCTGTGATTGATCATTTATATCTAAAAAGGCAAAATAAGTAAGGATATAAAATGAAATTTTTTCTCATCATAATTAGTATATTTCTTTGTATTTATATTGTTCTTTCGGTGCTAAGTTTTTCACCTTGTGATATTAACGATATGTTGAGGCAAAACTACAATCGTATGGAGCAAAAATGCAGATTAAAATTGATACGACGGGCTAATAATGGCAACAGCGGGGCGCATAGGCGACTTTTCTATTTTTATGAATTTTATTTTTTAGATAGATATTGTGTAGATAAAAAGGCGCAGCAAGAATTAGACAAAGAAGAGCTAAATTTTATTAAAAAATTTCATTCTGGAAATTTAGATCTATGCACAAATAACGACTTTATAGTTGGCTTATTAAAAGAGTGCGTTTCGAAAGAGGGAAATTTCACATTATGTACCGAGCGGATCGGAAAGGAAAAAGAGATTAACATGGATGAAGTCATACATCTATATTACACGGATAAAAAACCAAAAGAATAAGAGATTTCATGAAAAATAAAATTTACTTTATTGCCGCCGCTATAATATTATTTGCGTGGATATTTTATCTATATAAAGAGCAAAGCGCCTCTTGCGATATAAAAGATCTTTTTATGGGCGATTCTGAAATAACAAAAGAGTGCAGGATCGTCATAATAAAGCAATTTGAAAAGAACGGTAACCCGCGCGCATATAAAAGGCTGAGTTTGGTTTATGGAAAAATTTTAAGCGAAAAACCGACAGAAGAGGTTTTAAACGAGCTAGATCAAGAAGAGATAGAATTTTTGAAAAAATTGTATCCCGATTCAAAAATTTTATCTAAAGAGTTGCCAAACAGAAAATAACCGATTTTTATAAACGCAAATTTGCCATAAAGACGGCTAACATTTAATAAAGAAATGAAAAAAGGACGGTGATTAATGGAGTTAGAACTTTTATACCAGAATTTAACGAATTCTGATAAATTCAGCATCAATTCGTTTGTCGGGAAATTTATATATCAAAGAACCTGGTCGGATTGCGACTATTGGGAGTTAGATAAAACTTTAATGCAGATTTTGAGCTTTTATCATAAAAAAACGCTTCCAAAAGAAATTTTCATCGCAATACTAGCGATATTTAATGATGTTATCGGCGTGGAGGACAAATCGGAAATTTATGTAAGCAATATATTGTGTGCGGAAAACAGCGACGGCGTAGTGCCTAGCATATATGATAGATTTGAAAGATTAAAGGTTCTGTGCAACAGCATCGTATTCAAAGAAAAGCTTAGCAATAGCGGTTTTTGGTATGCTCCAAAGGATTGATGCAATGAATCTTGTAAATTTTTATAGAAATACCGCATTTGATGATAGATATGATGAAAATTCCTTTATAGGTATGATTTTGGATTATAATTTATGGTGCGATGATGAATATTGGAAATTGGAAGCCGATTTAAAAAAGATTTTACAGCATTATAAAAACAAAGAGTTGGACCCAGAAATAATGCAAGGCATTATTTCTATCTCTAATGATATATTTCTAAACGGAAGTTGGCGCGACGTAGATATAGACGCAAAAAGCGAATGTTTTAAAACGTATGAATATCAAGAAGATACAAAGCCGAATATTTTCGATAGATTCCGTCGTATAAAAAGCCTATTATTGGCGGTTGCCTCAGGGGATGAAAATTTTTATAAAATCAAATTTTTCTATGAAAATTGTACGCTGGAGTCTTGTGCTAAAAATAGCAAAGACGGTGCGGTAGTTAAAATTCCATTAAAAGGAAATGCGGTTTTAAATGAATAAAAAGACGATTTTAACTATTTTATCGGGAATAGTCGAAGATGGCGATTATATCTCTTTATGGGAGATCGTTTGGGAATTAAATTCTATTAACGTTGCCAATTCGCTTAAAGTGGCGAAAGAAATTTTATTGTTTTTATACGAGCAAGGTTATATAAGATTGTTTAGTTCAAACTGGGGTTATGATACAGAAATGAAAGAGATATGTGATAAATCTGAAATTTTAAATATTTTAAGAGATGATAAAAGTTATGAGCCGGTCGGCGTAAATAGCAAATACTTTTGTGCGACCGAAACGCAGCAAGGAAGAGCTTATTATGCAAAACAATACTAAAATGCGAAAAACAGTAGTTTGGACGGTATAAAATGAGAATAAAAGCGCTTGATCTAAATTTAAGCCCATACGTCTATTTCTTTAGCGAAGCGGAAGATTTTAGGTTTAAGATTTTTAAAGATTTTCAAGCCGCGAGCGGGAAAAGATCGCTGGATTTTTATGAGCTTGAGGCGTTTAGCCTAATGAAAAGCACCGAAGTCTATGAGACCGATTCTATCGCTAGCACATTAATTCATAATTTTAGCTTATGCGATGATAATGTAAGAGATATTTTAATAATGCTATTTGGGCAATTTTATCTAAATAATTTCATCGATACCGATATAAAACATAAAACTAGCACCAATATAAATTTAAATATGAAAAAATTTGAAGAATGGAAAATTTTAAGAGAAAATTTCTTTTATAATTTAGATAAATTTATAGCTCGCCCATACGAATATGGAATGCGGTAAAAAATATTATGATGAAATTTTGATTCCTAGCCTCTGCAACAAATACGAACACATAGAGGTCGATATCGACGAAAAAGGGAAAGTGACAAGGTGGTATGGAATATAAAAGTAATAAAATTTAGGAGAATAAAATGGCGAGAGGAAGAAAAGCGCTTTTGCAATCACTTTTTGCTTTAGCGTTAATTGAATTTCAAACCAAGTATATTGATAATGCCGATGCAGATGCCGATGTATATACATCGCCGGAAGAATTGCTAGAGGACCTAAGTAGCGCCTGCATAGAGGCGCAATCATTTAAGGAAGAATTTACACAAGATGAATTAGAGCGATGTGAAGCAATGAGAGACAAGATAAAAAGTCTTCCCAATGAAGATATAAATCTGGAAAAATTTTCTCAGCTGTTTTTACAAATTTATCAATAAAATTATAATATTCGTCACCTCTAACTCTTTCAAATTTATTTCCCAAATAAAATTCATTCTCCAACAATTCTTTTCTATTCGTACCTGCATCAATCACAACTGGAAGAACTGTAGAAGGATCAATTCCAGCTGCAGCAGTATAAACCATTAACTTTCCAACTGAAATATCTACTCCGTTAGTTCCCCAATCCCCAATTCCTAAAATCCCTTCAGCATCTGTAACAACTATCAATCGAATATTTCTATCACTTGCGGCATTTTTTAAAATTGTTTCTATATTTTCTGGTTCTTTTACTGATAAATAAGCTGCATTCTGAGGGTTTACAAATAATTCGCTGTAATTTTCTATACTTTCTGCAATTACAGGATCATAAACAATAGGCATAAACTCAACAACATGTTCATTAAATAAATAATAAAACAACGTTCTATTTGTATTAAAAATTTCCATCAAAAAATGTCTTTTTTCTATTAACTTATCTTTCGCTTGAAATTGTTTGTAAACTTGTTTCGCTTGAATTTCTATCGTTTGAAATTGTGCTGGTAATAGTCCTAATAACCCATATTTTTCTCTTTCTTCTTTTGTAGTAGGGTCATTAAGACCAGTTCCATATTCTTTATATAACCCTACATCTACAATTCCATGCATAATCCCATCATA
>NZ_CALHHT010000039.1 GCF_938031315.1 uncultured Campylobacter sp. | reverse complement strand
AGTTTGGCTCGAAGTTTTCTAGCCATACCGTCGAAGAGCGGAGCGACTAGGACGATAACCGCGACTTGAAATATCATTAAAAATATAGTTTGTATAGTCTGCATCTTAAACCTCCTAGATCAAGAAATATCCGACGCCCAGTATCGCGCAAAGATAGATTAGGATGTAAAGCGTATATAAATTTGCATAGCCGCTTTGAATAATTCCTATCTTATCGGCGATCTTCTTACTCCAATCGATTACCGGTTGATAAATTATCGTCCACCAAATGTCTTGTGGGTGATTGTGATACTCGATCGGTCCGAAGTAGCCGTTTTGCTCTATTCTGCGTTTATGACCTCTAAATAACCAGTCCATAATCTTTCTTAAATCGCCGGTAAAAGGACCGCCGGTCATCTGCATGCGAGGGCTATATTTAAAGCCGCACGCCCAAGGATCGGTCTCACGAGGTTTGTCGCGATTTGCTTTCATAACCGCTAGGATGATAAACGGAAGCAGCATTGTAGAACACAAAATCACTGCAATAAGAGGAGTTGAAACGATACTTCCCAAAGGCGAAGTGATTGACGAAGCGCCTAGGCTTGCGACAAATTCTCTATTGGAAGTGATAGAATTTACCGCCTGCATTATGTAATCGACTATGAAGTGTGCGCCTACGCCAAATCCCACGCAGCCTATCATCAAAATGATCATTCCTAAAACCATTCCTAATGGGCTTTCTTTTGCATTTTCCCAAATTTTTTCATCCCTTGGGGTTCCTGCGAAGATTACCGCATAAAGCTTAAGGTGCATACCGACCAAAACGCCGGTAAGTGCAAGAGCGACCACTGCTAAAGAGAAAGCGTATCTAATGAAAATTCCGCTTTCCTTAGCACCTTGAAGCATTCCTTGATAGGTAAACCACTCTGAAACGAAGCCGTTTACCGGAGGAAGCGCTGCGATACCCATGATACCGATAAACATACCGATAGCAGTTAGAGGCATTTTTTTAGCTAGACCTCCTAGTACATCCATATTTTGCGTATGAGTAGCGTGGATTACAGAGCCTGCACATAAGAATAGCAAGCCTTTGAATATCGCGTGATTTACTACGTGGTAGCAGCCTGCTAAAAATCCGACTGCGGCTAGCGTTACATTGCCTGCTGCGACGCCGTAAATTCCGGTGCCAAGACCCAGCAAGATAATGCCGATATTTTCGACCGAGTGATACGCAAGAAGCGCTTTAAAGTCGTGCTGGCACAACGCGTATAAAACGCCAAAAAGCGAGCTAGCTGCTCCTAGGATCAAAACTGCAAGCCCAAAATAGATGCTTAGCGGCAAAAATAGCGTAAATTTAACAAGCGTAAAGAGCGCTACTTTAATCATAACGCCGCTCATTAGCGCAGAGACATTTGATGGAGCCGCAGGGTGAGCTTGCGGTAGCCAGACGTGGAAAGGCCACATTCCCGCTTTTGAGCCGAAGCCGACCAAAAACAAGATGAATGCTGCTACAGAAGCGCCCATAGGCATATTTACTTTTCCCCACTCCGCAAATTCGAAGCTTCCTGCGTAGTTTGCAATGATAAGTAATCCACAGGTGATACAAAATGCACCGATCTGCGCTATACCTAGATATACCATAACGGCTTTGAGCGTACCCTTGCCATCGTTTACTATTATTAGAAATGACGAAATTAACGTCATAAGCTCCCATAAAACAGCGAAGCAAAATACATTATCCGCACTGATGACTAAAAGCATAGATAAGATGAAGGTATTAAATAAACATGCAAAAACGCCGATATTTGCCTTTCCGATATATTCCTCAGCGTAGCTCATGCCGTAAACGCTGCTTGCAAAGCCTATAAAAACGACTACGAAACTGAAGAAATTCCCAAGCGGACTTAAAGCAAATTTTGGCGCATATAAGAAAGTGCCGCCCAAAACGAAGCTATCGCTTACGCCCATATTGGCTACGAAATGACACATCGCGTAAAAACAGCTGATAGCACCTAATCCAAATCCCACCTTAACGGCAGTTTTTGGAGCGCAGTATAAAAGGATACTAATTACTGCACTGACGATAAATAAAGTATAGACGCTTATCATTTTGCGCCTCCTTCTTTTTTGGCGACGCAACTGATTTCGCCGTTTAATACGTCTTTTGCAAAAGCATTAGCCGCATCGTAGTCTATCGCAAAGCCCAATTTATGCTTACCTTCTTTAGGATCTATCATAATGATAGCGCTAGTTGGGCAAACCTCGACGCATGCAGGACCGTTCTCGCGTCCGTTGCATAGATCGCATTTGATGGCGGTGCTTTTGGCGCCCGCTTGGCTTTCGATCTCGAGATAATACTTCGGCTCGACCGCATAATTTACTGACGGCATAAGCTCGGCATTCGAGCTGATCGCGCCATAAGGACAGGCGAGCGTACACATCTTGCATCCGATGCAAATTTCCTCATGCAACTCTATGTAGTTGTTAGAGAAGCGAAGTGCGCCGGTAGGGCATACGTTTGCGCATGGTCCGTCATCGCACTGCCTGCACTGCGTAGGCATAACGCCGTAAGCCTGTCTAAGCACGGTAAGTCGCGATTTAGCAAGCTTACCGCGCTCGTAGGCACTTGAGTAACAGGCTGCCATGCACGTCGTGCAACCGATACATCGTTTGTAATCGCAGATTACAAATTTATGTTGTTTCATACCTTTCTCCTTGACTTAAGGAATTTTAAAAATTTTTTACTAAAAATTTTGGTGTAATTATATTTAAGTCCGTAAAAAAATTCCGTCATTTATCTGACGATATTTGGAATTTATTTGATAAATTTGCACTTTTTGCTTAAATTTAAAAACTAATTAATTCTTTAAATAAAATTAATTTGTCACTAGCTTTTAATCACTATAATTTCAGTATGCAATATACTTTTGAAATTTAAATTATCATTAAAATTTCCTTCACTTATTCTCGATTTTGGTTAAAAAAATTCTTTTTGCTTAAGACAAAATTTCAATTTTATTTTAGGTAAGAATTTATATAATTGTGCCGAAATTGCATATATGGTAATTTTGCATGTTTAGTATTTTCGAAAGGAGAAAATATGGCGAATAAAGGCAAGGTCATATGCCCTTATTGTGGCACAGGCTGTCAAATCGAGCTGACTGCGGAAGACAATTATATCAAATCCGCAACCGGCGTAAGCGACAACCCCGTAAATCAAGGTTGTTTATGTTTGAAAGGTTATTACGGATGGAATTACGTAGGCTCTAGAGATAGGCTTACTACTCCGCTAATTCGTAAAAAGAATGGCAAATTTAGTAAAGACGGCGATTTGGTCGAGGCTAGCTGGGACGAAGCGCTTGATTTGGTTGCTAAAAAGATGCTTGAGGTTAAAGAAAAATACGGTGCCGACGCGATAGCGGGAAACTATTCCGCACGCTGCACCCATGAGGATAACTACGTAGCGCAGAAGCTACTTAGAATTTTAGGCACGAATAATATCGATCACTGCGCGCGCATTTGACACGCTCCGACAGTAGCAGGACTTGCTAAAACAATCGGAAACGGAGCTGCCACAAATAGCTTTACGGAGATCGGAATTCATAGCAACTGCATTATGATGATCGGCTCGAACCCTGAAAATGGTCACCCTATCGTCGCGATGCACGTACAAAGAGCGCTAAATAGAGGCGCTAAACTTATCGTTATCGACCCGGTAAAAACGGAATTTGCAAACCGCGCTACCGTGCATTTGCAGCTTGAGCCGGAGCATAATATACCGGTCATAAACGCTTTAATCTATACCGTTATTGACGAAGATTTGGTAAATCACGAGTTTGTCGAGAAATACACCAAAGGTATCGAATACGTAAAAGAGGCTGTAAAAGATTACTCTCCGGAGGCCGTAGCGAAGTATACGAGACTAAATCCGGAAGATATCAGAAAAGCTGCTAGAATTTACGCAACTACTCGCCCTGCGGTCATTACGCACGGAATGGGCGTAACCCACTTCAA
>NZ_CALHHT010000038.1 GCF_938031315.1 uncultured Campylobacter sp. | reverse complement strand
GACCTTGAGGCAAAGATCGCACCGCTCGTCGCAGCCGGGGATCTGCCGCACTTCGTAATTGCTGCTCGGCGCTATGTGCATCTGCAGCACGCTTTGCGGACAGATCGCCGTGCAGACACCGCAGCCGATACAGCGATTTTTGGACACGACTTCGCTTACGACGTTAAAGCTCATAATCTGCTCCTAATCTTGGCTAACGCAGCGCCGAAGATCGCGCGCTCGTAGTCGTTCATCACGAGCTTTACGGCGATAAACATAAAAATCGCTATGTAAAGCGAGCCGCACACAAGCAGATACGCAGCGCCGCTTAGGCTCAGCGCATAATTTATCGGCAAAATGATCGCTACGGCTAAAAGCGACGGAGCCAGCATGCGAGCGATGTTTAGCCAAAATTTCGCCATATCGAGCCCGATTTTGAAATGGTAGTAAAAGTTCATTAAAGCGATATTTAGCAAAACAAGCGATAGCGCCGTGCCCGCCGCGCTTCCGACGCCGCCGTATAGCTTGGCTAGCGGAATGGATACGGCGATGTTTAAAAACGTCATAAATAGCGCCGCGACCGCGCGAAAGCGGAATTTGTTCTTCGCCTGCAGGATCGAAAGCCCTAAATTTTGAATAAGCGGCACGCAGACGGGGATAACCAAGATAAGCGCGATCGTATATGAAATTTCATACTGCGCGCCCGCCCATAAAATGATGAACTCACGCCCGAAAATTATCAGCATCGAGCAGATCAGAAAGATGACGTAAAACTGCAGCCTGCCGATCTTTATAAACTCCGCCGTAAGCTCGGCGTCGCTGCTATTTGCGCTTACCATCTTTGAAATTTTAGGCAGCATCACGCCGCTGATGGTGACCGAAAGCGTGATGAAGGTAGAGTTTATCATCGCCGCGACGCTGTACTGCGAGACCGCCGTAGTGCCAGCAACTACGCCTAGGATGAAATTATCCGCGCTCCAATTTACCTGATCGACGATCATCCCCAAAAAGATGAAAAACGAGTAGGAAAATACCTGCTTTAGCACGCCCGCGTCGAAATTTCGCACGCTGATACGCGGCGCGATCTTGCGCCTGCAGTAGATGAAATCCGCGGCGACGCAGAATAAATTTACCGCCGTAGCGCAGGCTACGATCGCGACCGATTTATGCCCCAAAAGAAGCACCGGCACCGCAATCGCAGGTAGCAAAAGCGTGCGCAGGATGGCGATGAGCTTAATGAATACGAAATTTTCGTGCGCCGTGAGGATCGACGAGTAGATGCTAAATGGAAAGCTCACGGCTAAATTTAGGCTCAAAAGCGCAAACATTATGCGGATCTTGCGGATCTCCTCGCCGCTTAATTTCGCGCCGAAGATCGCGTCTGCGTAGGCGATCACAAGCGCGCTGATAAGCAAGACGAGCGCGCTCATCACTAGA
>NZ_CALHHT010000037.1 GCF_938031315.1 uncultured Campylobacter sp. | reverse complement strand
TATAATTACTAAGAGCGCGATTATAAGCAGTACTATCAATAGTGCTTTGTCAATTTTGTAGTGTCTTTTGCTACTGCAATTTTGCAAAAATTTCCCAAGTTCGTATTCGCTATTCCTAAATAGCCGAACTGTCCAAATTATCCCTAAAAATAGACACATTGCTGAAAATGCCGCATTTGACTTTTGCCATACGAATATACCGAAGATCATAAAAAACGATAGTACGCTTACGATCGATATGCCTATCGTCGCAAAGGCGATGAAAAATATGAAATTTAGCTCGCAATCGATGCCTAAAATGCGAAAGTCGATAATTTTATCGGCAATATAAAATGCTAAAATTATCGTTAGGATAGCTTCTGCGATCTGAACGTCTAAGGAAGCATAATGCAAAAAAGGCATGTCAAAAACCATACCTACGCGTAATAAAGTAAAGCCGAGCGAGAACGAGAATATGCCCGTCAGTAAGATGCCTAAAAGCAATTTGTAGAAATATATTTTCATACGCAATCCTTAAAATTCTGCGAAATTATACGAAACGATGGCTTAAAACTTTAATCGTAAATTTAGCGTAAGCTTTGAAATTTTTCACGTATGCTGCAGGCAACAACGCAGAGCGAATATAAAAAACAGATATATGCCGCAAGCGGGACAAAAGCGACAAATCCCGAAGCATAAACTAAAGCGGCTAGCACATATGTCGCATTTGCCAGCGCAGGTATGCTATAAGTCCAAAGCTCTGGCTTTTCAAAAGGGGTGTAGATATTATTCAAATACAAAGCTAAATTTACGACAAGCAGTAGAAAAAATATATAATTCTTTTTCATAAAAGGAAAAGCGGCGCAAACCAAGACTACTATCAAATTTAATGCGATAAGAAAACCTATGTAATTAATATCTATAAAGGCGCAAAGTAAGCCTAAAATCGCGATTAATATATCTCTTTTCATATCTAATTGCCGTCCTTTTCAATTTCTGTAATTATAATGCGTGAGTTTAAATTTTGACGAAAAGACGTTTCCCAAAAAAGAACTTGTAAATTAGGTATTTTATGTTTTTGCGCACCTTGGCTCCCTGAAATTTCGCGAGATTATACGTCAAATTTGCTTTTAATCGGCTCAAAGCGGCAGGAAAATTTAATGAGTTAAATTTAGCCAAAATTTTGAGCGTAGTTTAAATTTGCGGCTCGATTTACAGCTTAATTTGCGGCGCGGAATTTTAAAATTTAGCGGTGCGAATCACGCTGGGTGTAGATGCAATTTGCACTGCTACTTTTATGCGAGCTTGCAATAAAGCATAAAGCAGGCTATGAGCGCGAGCAGTATCGCTACGATGATGCGGAGCTTAAAATCTACGTTAAAGCTCGCGCTTAGATTTTTCAAAAGCCCGCTTAGCATAAAACCAGAGCGTTTAAATAACGCGTATGTTAGGCACACAGACAATAAAAATGCACCGCAGAAAAAGTAAAGCTCGTACCGTAAAAGCAAGAATCCAAATAGCAAGCACAAAGAGCCTATCACGATCATCGACGCAAAGCAGGCACAAAATGTTATGAAAAACATAAAATCCAGCTTGCAATCTATGCCTAGAATTTTGTATCTAATCATCCTAAATGCGAAATACCCGCCGAATAAAAAAGCGGACAAGAGCTTTTGCGCAAACGTGAGAAAATAGGCAAAAATAGGCGAGCGTGGGGCGAAGGCAAAATCGATTTCGACCCCGAGCTCGTTTAAAATAGCAAAAAGCATAAATCCCGCAACGCCGAAGCTTGCATAAGAGATCAAAAGCGAGATGAAAATTATCCGTATGGGGCTTTTGTCTTGGTTCACGAGCCATCTCCTTTAGATTTCCCAGATTATATAAAATTCCTGCTTTCCTCGCTATAAAATTTAGATAAAATTTTGCTTACTCGCGGTATTTGAAACGTGTGGAATTCTGATTTTGCAGTTAAAATTTGGACTAGAATTTCGCGACGGAATTTGATAACAAGAATTCCGCAGCAGAATTCCGAAGTAAAAATTTTGTTGCAAGAATTCTACAAAAAAATCCCGCAATTAAAATTTTAAAATTAGAATTACGTGCTTAAAATTCCGTCGCGCCGTGCGGGTAATTCATGCCTATGAAATTTAGCGCAGACGGGCGAAATTTAAACGGGGGCGTTTGACTAAATTAAAACCATTCCGTGCGTCCGATAAATTTCGCTGCATTTGCTAGCCTGGCCGTTTCCGTTAAATTTAAAATTTTACAAACGCGTATAGATGCCGTTTTGAATGATGCGGCGACCCGCTGCGTAAAATTCTACTATTTTGCGCGTGCGGCACCTGATTTTGAAATGGCGTCCGCGGGGCGAAATTTTAAAATTTCACCACGCGTAGGGATTTAAAATTTCATAACGAGCGCAAAATTTTAAAATTTGAAACCTCAAAATTCTAAAATTCCGAAATCTCGCGGCGCGGGCAAATTTTAAATTTAAAAACCGAGCCAAATTTTAAATTTCAAACCGAGCGGAATTTTAAATCTAAATTTTAATGACTATGCCCTAAATGCCCGCCCGTATCGCTTGATCTTACTTCGCAGATTAGCTCGTCAGCGCATTCGTTGTCGCTGCTTTCAAGCTGCAGCGTCGTGTGCGTGATGCCCAGGTGCTCCATTTCGTGCGATATTTCGGTCATGATCCGCTCCGCCTCGCGCACGCGCAGCTCGCCGCTGACCACGATGTGAGCCGTGAGCGCGTTTGCGCCGCTTGTTATGCTCCAGACGTGCAGGTCGTGCACCGAAAGCACGCCGTCCACGCCCCTGATCTGCGCGACGAGCCCGTCCAGGCACACGCCCTTTGGCGAGCCCTCCATCAGGATGTTTAGGCTCTCTTTTAGCACACCCCAGCCGCTTTTTACGATGAGTGCCGCCACGAGCAGGCTAGCCGCCGCGTCCGCCCAGCCCCAGCCAAAGCACATCATCGCCAAAGCCGCCGCGATCGCGCCCACTGAGCCCGCAGCGTCGCCAAGTACGTGTAGGTAGGCGCCGCGCATATTGACGTTTTCTCTCACATCGCCGCCGTGCAGCATATACAGCGCCACGACGATATTTACGACAAGTCCCAGCGTGCTGATGGCGAGCATCCCCGCGGTGGCTACTTCGGGCGGATTTTGTAGGCGCCGCGCCGCCTCGATGACGATAAAAACGGCGATGACGATGAGCGTGACGGCGTTTATCGTCGCGGCTAAAATTTCGATCCGTCTGTAGCCGAAGGTCTTTTGCAGATTGCCCTTGCGTTCACCGAATTTAAACGCAAACAGCGAAAGCCCGAGCGCCGCGGCGTCCGAGAGCATGTGTCCGGCGTCCGAGAGCAGGGCGAGCGAATTCGTCGCCATGCCGCCCGCGACCTCGATCAGCATAAAAGCGGATATTATAAGGAAGGAATTTCTCAAAATGATTTTATTTGACGCGTGCGAATGCGCGCAATGGGCGTGGTTTTCGTGCATTTTAAACCTCGTTTTTCGGCAAATTTTAGATACATTATACCCCAAAAAAGCGCTTAAATTTTATCCATATCGCCTTCTGGCTCGGCGATTGTGCGCTTGCCGATGTCTTTAACTTGCTAAACTCTTCCACTAGCCTCGGCGCGTCATCAAGACTGATCGCAAACGTCCAAAGATAGGTGAGCACCGAGTAGATGTGACCCGCGTTTGCCTGCTTGTGTGATAGCAAAAATATCGCCAAGCTAAAAATCGCCGCCGCGCTCGCACCGATGATAAAAAAGCTCATCGCCTCTCTGTTTGATATGCGGATACGAAGCTTTGAAAGTACGTCGTAGTGGCGCTTTAGCGTGCGCTCATCGCCTGCGTTTATGCGTCCTGCCTCGCGCTCTAGCTGGTTGTTTAGCTTTAGATACAAGCGGTCGTTTTTGGCGATGTATTTGGGTAGCAAAACTCCAAAAATCGCAAGCAGGGCAAAAACTGCCAAACCTACGTAGAACTCGATAAATAAAAGCATGATCGCCGAGCCGAAAATCGAGACGACCGAGGTAAAAAACACCGGAAAATGTTGCTCGAAAAAATCCACGAATTCGCGAGATAAATTTGCCCTTGCGATTATGACGCTTTCGTCTTTTGCGGCTCTTTTTTCGTTCATTATCACGCTTACGGCAAGTCCTGCATATATCCTAGTAAACACCTGCGTATCCACGCGCCGTCTAATCGAGCCAAGCCCCCAGCCCACGAATACCATGCACGAGTAGCTAAGCGCCAAAAGCGTATCGCCCGCTACGATGGCGTTTATTGCTATGCCGGCTAGTACGGGATAGACGAGAAACAGCCCGTTTTCCGCCAAAACTAGACTAAACGTAAAAAACAGTTTTTTAAAGTTTTTCTTTGCTATGAGCGTTAGCGTCTTAAATGCGCTATTTTGCATAAAATTCCTTTGTTTAAAATCGCGCGGATTTTAGCTGATTTTAAAATTTGCGTCAAATTTTGCGGAATTTCTGCTGTAACTCTTGACATTACAACAAAATTTTATTATACTTCGCCCATCGGTTGTAAGTTATAGCATTACAACAAAAATCTAAGGAGAAAAAGATGTCAAACTACAAGATCGTTTCAACGAAAAGCGAACCGAGAGTCGAGCTAAAAGACGCTCTAAATTTAAGCGGCTGCGAGCTTTCTATCAATGAGCTTCCCGCAAACGCGAGCGTGCCGTTCGTGCATTCGCACAAGCAAAACGAGGAGCTTTACTTGGTGCTAAAAGGCGGCGGCACGCTTTTCATCGACGGCGAGGAGAAGGCGGTCAAAGAGAGCGACGCGATACGCATCGATCCGGCAGGCAAAAGATACTTTAAGGCGGGCGCGCAGGGGATGAAGTTTATCTGTATCCAAACTAAACGCGGCAGCCTGGAGCAGTATACTAACGGCGACGGCGTGATAAACGACGACGTAAAGCCTAGCTGGCTGTAAAATTTCGCAAGATAAGCATGTGGCAAAGCGCGGGTGTAAATTTTAAACCGTGTGGCGGGCAAGACGCGCCCTGCGGGGCGGGCGCAGCGGCTGCGACGACGACGATAGGTGATCGTATGATAGAGTATATCAGTCGCGGCGGCAATTAAATTAGCTTGCCGCAACGATAGGCAGCTGCGTCAGCAAACAAAATCTAAATTTAAAAGGATATAAAATGAAAAAAGTAGCAATCATCGGAGCAAACGGAAAATCAGGTTCAAATTTGGTGCAAGAAGCTCTAAAACAAGGGCATGACGTCACGGCGATCGTGCGAAACAAAGAGTATAAAAACGGCGACGTAAAAGTCGTTTATAAAGATGTTTTTGAGCTTAGCAAAGCCGATTTGGAGGGCTTTGACGCCGTTATCAGCG
>NZ_CALHHT010000036.1 GCF_938031315.1 uncultured Campylobacter sp. | reverse complement strand
GTTTATGTGCTGAATCGGCATGTCGAAGTAATTTGCGAAAACGGGTGAGCCCACGATCGTGCGGATGAGTCGCTCGTCGGTGCTGGTGGGGTAGAGATACAGCACGCGCGCGACCTTGACGCCCTTTATTTTTTCGATGCGTTTTATCAGCGCGACTAGATCTATGTCCTGTTCGTGGGCTTTTTCGTCGCCAGCACTCTCGTCGCTAGAGCCCTTACCGCAGGAGAGCTTACTTTGAGCGGAAATTTTATCTCCCGCGCTGCCGCTTGAGCCATCGGAATTCTGCCCGTCGCGAAAGCCTGCAAAATTTAACTCATCGCGGTAGTCTTTAAAATTTGATCCGCCTTTTTTGCCGCGTCTTAGATCGCGACCGTAGCTGCTAGAATCCTGCGCGATAAAGCTAAAATCGTAAAATCCGCGCGCCACCAAGCCGCGCACCTCTGCTTCGATGTCGTCGATGCTGCGGCTTTTTAGGCGACCTTTGAAGCTCGGAATGGCGCAGAAAGAGCATTTTTGATTACAGCCCTCCGAAATTTTAACGTAAGCGTGGTAGTTTGAGCCCGTTATCACGCGTGAAGAGGTAAGCGCGGGACTTTGCAGATAGGTTTGTGGGCTGAATAAATTTTGCTTTTTTAAGATCATTTCGTCGATCTTGTCGTAGTCGCCGACGCCGCTGAAAATATCGACCTCGGGTAGCTCGCGCATGAGCTCGTCTTTGTAGCGCTGCATCAGACAGCCCGTGACGACCAGCAGCGCGCCGCTTTTTTTCTGCTCGCTAAGCTTCAAAATCGTGCGGATACTCTCCTGCTTGGCGCTTGCTATGAAGCCGCAAGTATTTACGATCATCACGTCCGCACTTGCGGGTTCATCCGTGATCTCGTAGTTTTTCAGACGCCCAAGCATGATCTCGGAATCAACTAAATTTTTATTACAGCCCAGCGAGACGAGATGGAGTTTTGCCATTTTACAGCCAGATATTATCGATCAGGCGGGTTGTGCCGACCTTTGCGGCAAGCAGGATTATCGTATCGCCTTGCTTGATCTGCGAAATTTCATTAAATTTATAATCCACGAACGCTATATAATCGACCGCCAGCGGCTCAAGCACGCTAAGCATCTTTTCGCGGATGATATTTAGGCTGATCTCGCCTTTTTTAATAAGCGAGCTGGCGTTTAGCAATGAGCGCGAAAGCTTAAGCGCCATAAGCTTGCCCTCCTCGTCCAGATAGGCGTTGCGTGAGCTAAGCGCCAAGCCGTCGCTTTCGCGCACGATTTCACAGGGCACGATATTTATATCCATAAAAAAGCTCTTTACCATATTTTGTACGATGAAAAGCTGTTGGGCGTCCTTTTTACCCATATATACGTTGAGCGGACGTACGAGGTTAAAGAGCTTATTTAGCACCTTAAGCACTCCATTGAAGTGTCCCGGGCGCGTCTTGCCCTCCAAAATTTCGCTTAACGGCTTAGGCGCGATAATACCGGGTTCACAAGAGCCGTAAATTTCATCTACGCTCGGAATAAAAAGCGCGTTCACATTAAGGCTTTCGCAAATTTTAATATCGCCCGCTTCGTTTTTTGGGTAGTTGTTTAGATCCTCGCCGGGCAAAAACTGCGCCGGATTGAGGAATGCGGAGACGATTACGATGTCGTTTTCGTTCCGCGCTCTTTTTATGAGGCTCGCATGCCCCGCGTGCAAAGCCCCCATCGTAGGCACGAAGCCCACGCTGCCGCTTGCCGCCGCTCTGAAGCTTTTTAGCTCCTCTACGCTTCTAATGATCTGCATTGTTCTCTCTTTTCAATATAAAATATTAGGCTCGCAATTATATCAAAAAATATTAAAGGTATAAATTAAGCGCGAAAGGGCGGTCTATTTAGCGAGCGTTAATCAATAAGTACTAAAATCTACCACGAGCTTTAGCTCTAAAATAAACTTCAAAAGGAGCGAAAATGGCTACTCAAGAGACAAATTTAGATTCTTTGAAAAAGGATATCGACTCTTTAAAAGCAGATTTTAAAGAGATTATGAAGTCTATCAAAAATATAGGCGCAGAGCGTGCGGAGTCTGCTAAGGATAAAATTCTAGATCAGCTAAATAGCAATGAGATCAAAAAATATATAGATGATCTAAGGCTTAAAGGCAAAGACGGCATAGAAAGCGTAAATGACACGATAAAACAAGACCCGATAAAAAGCATCGCTATCGCTGCGGGCGTCGGATTTTTGCTCGCTTGGTTGCTGAAAAAATAATGGCCGGCATATCTGAATTTATAGTTTCGGTAGTAGAGCTCGTAGACGCTCAAGCTAGCGATATTAGGCGTTCTTTTTTAAAGAGCGCCAATTCGGTTTTATTAAATATAATTACGGGCGTGATTTGCATTATAGGCTTAGTTTTCTTTTTGCTAGGGCTGCACGCGCTTCTTGAAAAGACTATTGGAGAAATTTGGGCGTATTTTGCCTGCTCCATTGTAGCTTTTTTATGTTCTATCATCGTGTATAAGGTGCTTTCGTGCAAAGCGAAATGACAAAAGAAAAGCTAAGACTAGTGGTGTCTATGCTTGAAGACAAAAAAGCCGATTGTAAAAAGTTAAAGCTAGAAGAAGCAAAGCTAAAACTACTACTAAATGATCCTTTGCCCGATCTCTCTACGGAGCTTAAACTAATTAATCACGGAAATATTAAGCAGGTTTTGATATCCCTAATAGACAAATGCTTCATAATGCCCGCCTTAAATAAAATTTTATAAACAACCTTAATCCAAAATATGTTATAATCACGCCAAAAGCATAAAAAAAGGTCTTAAATTTTGGATAATTACGAATACACGGAACTTTTAAAAACCCTAAATACTAAAGTCGAAAATATTGCGGGCGTCGTAAAACCGGAGAATATTAAAACGCGCCTAAAAGAGATCGAGGAGCTTGAAAACGATCAAAATCTCTGGCAGGACATCGCAAAAGCAGGCGCCATCGGCAAGGAAAAAACTAAAATTTCAAATATCTTAAATAAATTTCTAAACGCTAAAAATGCCGTAGACGATGCAAAGGCTCTATATGAGCTGGCAAACTCGGAAAACGACGAGGAAACGATAAACTCGCTTTTTGCCGAAGCGGACGAGCTAGAGTGCAAGATCATAAATTTAGAAATTTCTATGATGCTTAGCGGCGAAAACGACGATAAAAACGCTATCGTCAGCATTCATCCGGGCGCGGGCGGTACGGAGAGCAACGACTGGGCGAGTATGCTATACCGCATGTATCTGCGCTTTTGCGAGCGAGAGGGCTTTAAGATCGAGGTTTTGGACTTTCAAGAGGGCGAGGAAGCAGGTCTTAAGGATGTTAGCTTCATCGTGCGCGGCGAGAACGCCTACGGATATCTGAAAGCCGAAAACGGCATCCACCGCCTGGTACGCGTTAGCCCATTCGATAGCGCAGGGCGCAGACATACGAGCTTTTCGAGCGTGATGGTAAGCCCGGAGCTGAATGACGACATCGAGATAAATATCGAAGAGAAGGATATCCGCGTCGATGTATTTCGCGCAAGCGGCGCAGGCGGGCAGCATATCAATAAAACCGAAAGCGCCGTGCGTATCACGCACATCCCAACGGGTATCGTAGTAAACTGCCAAAATGATAGAAGCCAGCACAAAAACAAAGAAACGGCGATGAAGGTGCTAAAGTCGCGCCTTTACGAGCTTGAGCTGATGAAACAGCGCGAAAAGGACGAAAACGTGCCTAAAAGCGAGATAGGCTGGGGGCATCAGATCCGCTCCTACGTACTTTTCCCATATCAGCAGGTCAAGGATAACCGCAGCGGCGAGGCGTATAGCCAGACCGACGCGATCTTAGACGGAGATATAAAAAGCATAATCGAAGGCGTTTTGATTTCACAAGCGAACAAATAAATTTTTTTGAAAGGATGAGAATGAGTGAAGATGGAATTTTGCTAGCGCTAGGATATAGCGTAAACGACGCGACGATCGCGCAGCTGCGAGGAATTTTATCGAAGTGTGATTTTGAGGATAACGAGCTCGATCGCATCGTGGGGCTGAACGATAAGCTTAAAATTTACGGTGCGCACGTGGCTATGTCTAATTCAAACCCATATTTTAAGATCAAAAATGACGCTACGAATGAGGAGCGTAAGACCGCTGTGGAGCAAATCATCAGCGCTTGGTCGGAAAAATTTAAGCTCAAGCTACAAAAGGTCACGGGCAAAGAGACCTATTACGTTTTGGGTCGCCAAATTTCAAAAAATTAAGGAGCAAAATATGAAAAAAATTCTAGCTTTGATCGCCGCTGGAGTATTTTTGGCGGGCTGCGTTAGCAACGCACCAAAGAGTGCGGTCGATGCGCCTAAGAGCGGTAAATATTCTTTCGCCGACGTTCAAGACGGTATCCGTGCGATGAACCTACAAGGTAGCGTCGTACAAAGTGATGCGTGCAAAAACGGCAATGGCGCAATGTGTCTAAATTTTGCGGATTCTATGTATTCCAAGCACGACTATGCTTCCGCCGCCAATGCCTACAACGCTGCGTGCACGCTCTCTCAAAACTTCCCTGCTTGCCAGAAGCTCGCAGCGATGTTTGAAAAAGGTGAGGGCGTGGAGCAAAATAAATTCAACGCTATTGATCTATACCGTATCTCGTGCTATTACGGCTACAAGGACGCGTGCGCAAATATGCGCCGCTTAGGATATAACGGCTAAGGCTTTGGGATTTAAATTTTAAAATTCTATTTTAGATTTACTCACTACGAACTGCTTTCAAATTCCATTCCGCCGTATCGCGGGATGGAATTTGATGCGTGAAATTCTATTATCTAGCCGCAATGGCTAAGATTTTTCTTGCCTTCTCAATTTGCTCCATAACATACGCTTTTTAAAATTTAAACTTTCTAAATTCTATCTTTTCATTAAAAATCGACATCGTGCGTTGAAGATTGCTTATATCTTTTTGCATCGTTTGCATAAAATAATCTCTCAGCTGCACATACTCCTCTTTATTTGCCATCAAAATATTTAGTATCTCAACCTCGGCGTTTTCTTTATAAAGCACGAGCTGATCGTGGAGGCCGAAAAAACTGAGACTGCCGTTGCGTAGGTGTATAAGAGGCTTTGCTCCGAAAATCCCCGACGCGGCTAAAACAAAAAGACACAATACATTAGTTATATATTGACCAATTGTTTCATCGTATGAGTCGGCGACAAAAGCTAATAAAAGCCAAAGAAGCAGCGCTATTTTTATAAACCAATTTACCCTTTGTCGCATACTGTGTCTGCAATCAAAGCTAATCACCATTGCGCCTATGCTGTTTAGTTCGAAAATTTTGCGAATTTTGTTTTTATGATAATACAGAATTTTATCGTTTTTAAACTCAAAATACATACCGTCTTTATCGCGAATTACGGTCAATAATGAAACCAATATAAATGGGAGCATTCGAAAGGTCTTAAGGCTAACGGGATTTACTATGGTAGCAAAAGTCAAAAATATAATAAAACCTATCAGTAGCGCCGGAAATTGATAAATCATAAATTCGTAATAAGTATGGTCTTTGATGATTATCGGCTCTTTGTCGTAGTCTCTAGTTTTAGAATTCTGCGATAAGGCGCCGCTATCATCCGAGATAAAATTTTGCGGCTCTGCGTTATTTTCATAGGCGGAATTCTTATCCGCTTCGGCTTCTAAATTTAAAGCGTCGGTAGCGAAATTAGGAGCTTTAGAATTCATGGATTCAGAATTTGAGACTTCAGAATCTGAAGATTTATAATTCAAGAATTTAGAATTTGAGATTTCGGAATTTTGAGCTTTAAAATTCGAAGCTTCAGAATTCCGGGCTTCAAAATTCGAAACTTCAAAATTTGAGACTTCAGAATTCTGGATTTCAGAATTTGGGGCTTTAGAATTTTCGCCGTTAGAATTTTGCTCCAAGCTCCGCTTCGGCTCTTGATGTCGCTTTTGTAGTAACCTTTTTAATTCCTCAAGCCTGCTTTGATCCATTCTTGCCCCCCTGATAAGGCGTTTTAGCCCCGTTTATTTTTTCTTGCGCTTTTCATCGCCGCTAGCTCCTGTGCCAAAAATTCCCCCGTGTAGC
>NZ_CALHHT010000035.1 GCF_938031315.1 uncultured Campylobacter sp. | reverse complement strand
AATTAGAATTTTAGCGCCCAAAGACGTCAAGGTCGAGCTTAGAATTTACGAGCTCATAGAGAGCAAAGAGCCCAAAATCCGCAAAATGAAATAGTTCCGCAAGGAGCGTTAATGCAAGAAAGCGGATTTGCAAAGGCTCTGTGCAGCGACGCGCGAAGCGCAAAGATACCGAGCGAGCACGATTTTTTCGCACCGCTTATCGGCGATTGGGATATATGGTGGACGGACGGCTTGCAGAGCGGCACGCCGCGCGAAGTCAGAGGCGAATGGCTCTTTGCGCGGGTTTTGGACGGATCCGCGGTGCAGGACGTCTTTATCGTGCCCTCGCGCGCGCAGCGGCTCGTAAATCCGCAACCGGACGCCGAATACGGCACGACGATAAGGATTTATGAGCCCGCAAGCGGGACGTGGGATATTTTTTACGGCTGCGTAGGCACGGCGCTGCGCCTAACCGCGCACAAGGAAGCGGAGGAGATCATGCTTGTGCAAAACGGCGAGGGGGCGATGCGCTACGTCTTTTCACAGATGAGCGAGGCGTCTTTTCCGTGGCGGAAGGAGCTACGAAGCGACGCGGGACCCTGGCGGGTCATCGCGCGGGTGCGTGCACGCAGAAAAGCCTAGCCGCCTGCAAAAGAGATACGCGATCTGCTTTTAAGACCTGCCGATAGATGTCCGCGCCGCCAAAAGCCTAGCCGTTTGCAAACGAACCGACTAGCCGAACTGCTCGCCGCGTGCAAGAGCTGAACTGCTCGTAAAAAATAAAATCGCTCGTAGAAAATTTAACTGCCCTTTTAAAAACCAGGCTGCGCCTTTGCGTAAATTTTAACCGCGAAATTTTGCTGCATCTGTGCGTAAATTTTACTCGGCGGGACCTCATCGCGCTTTTGCGTAGATTACGGCCGTAAAATTTAGCGCCCTCGCCTGCGCGCCAAAATTTAGCGCCCTCCAGCTTGCGTGCTTTTTAAATTTTAAAAATTTAGCCGTAAAATGCGCGACATACAAAGCCTATGCGGCGGCGGCAAGCATTGCGCCGGTGAAGGCGGCAAGGCTACAAAATTTGGCGCCGATGCGCCGTTTGGTTAAAATTTCAGTATAATTTCGCAAAAACAAGGA
>NZ_CALHHT010000034.1 GCF_938031315.1 uncultured Campylobacter sp. | reverse complement strand
AGCCCCGCTTCGGCTCCTGATGCCGCTTTTGTAGTAGCTTTTTTAATTCATCTAGCCTGCTTTGATCCATTTGCCGCCTTTAAATTTGATGGACGCGCCATTTTATAGCGCCGCCGCTTAAAGCTCATTAAATTTTACCGCTCGCCCGCTGCGCGCCGTTTGATCAAAATTTAGCTCTCGTATCTTTGCAGCGATTTTTTATATGTTTTCGCCGCAGCGCAGCCCGTGCTCAGATATGCTTCAAACTCCTCGCTAGTAAGCCTGCGCGGCTCATTCGCAAGCCTTGCCGCAGCCGCTGTACCCGTCGCACAGCTAGCGCTTGTACCGAAATTCGCTTCATTTACGATCTCGCCTCGTCGGATTCGGTTGCTAAAGCCCGCTGCATGCGCTATTTGCGGCGCACGCCGTAGCGAAAAGCTTAAATTTCGCGTTTGTAGATTTAAAATTTTACCCATGCATTTGCGCGGACCCGTGATAAAATCGCCGTTTTTTACAAGTGTGGCGACGACAGGGCTGAGCGGACCGCTGCCCGTGGAGCCGCTCAAGTCGCCCTCCGAGCCAGATAAGCGGCTCGCTGTACCAGGTAATCCGCCCGCCAAAAGCTCTGCACCGCCTAGGATGCGCAGGCTTCGCACCAAAATCCCGCCGCCGCTTTGCGGGACGCTGCGAAACGAAATGTCAAAGCCGAAATTGTGAAAAAATATCTCGCCCGCCCGCGATATGCGCTTGTAAGTGTTGCGATCCGCGCCCGTGAAATACGCCTCGATCTCCGCGAAGGCGAATTCTGCGCCGCTTACGCAAAGCACATAGTTTTGCAGCAGATCGCGCATGAAATTTTCGATCTTTGCCTGCGCTCGCTCGGCATTAAACTGTGCCTGCGGCAGATGGGCACTTAGCCCTGCCTGCGATGGACGGACGTTAAATTTTAAGTGTGCTTGCTCCGTATCAAGACGCACTTGCTCGGCATCAAACGGCGGCTTGGCATTAAATTTTAAAATTTCATCTTGCTGCGCGCCGTTAGAATATGACTGTCCGCCGCGAAATTCCGCGCCGTCTTGTGATTTTAAGGGCTTGTCGCCGCTCCCGTCTCTCGCGCTTCCTGCAAGTTTATGATTTTTTGAAGCGAGCTTTGAGCCCGCCGAAATTCCAAACTCCGCCGCGTCGATTTTTGAGAAAAATTTTTCTAAATTTTCATCGCCCAGCATTTTGCTCTTCCGTAGAATTTCCTTTGCGCTTCGCGATATCCGCCTTGCTGCCCACAGTGTCAGATTTGCCGTTGTTTGCCTCGGCGCGCGTTAAATTACTGCTGCCACTCGTCGTGTTTGCTTCGTTATCTTTAAAATTTGAAGCTTCGCAACGATCTACGCCTAAACGCTCGAAATAATATCTCTCTCGCTCGCCTAAGTTTTCTACTCCCCTTTCGCATACACGCTTGATATACGCCTTGCTAGGGTATCTAAGCCGATTGAGCGCCAATTCACTACCCGCGTCTGCGCGCTTTATCAGCTTGGCGATGCAGGCGTCATCCTCTTCACTATTTGCAATATAATCCCATATGCCACAGTATCTATCACCGCTCAGCGCCGTAATCAAAAAATAAACCCAAAGCAGTATTATGGCAATCGATATGCTTCCTTTTATTTTTAAAGATCTCTTTTTTACCATGTTTTTCCTTGAGTAATAAATTTTAACTCATTTTTTCACAAATTTGACCAACGACATAAAATTTACGATATCGCCTTCAAGGCTAATCTTATCGCCTAGCATTTTGCTCTTCCGTAGAATTTATATCGTGTTTGATTACGCCTGTTTCATCGCGGATTGTATTCGCACCCTCGCGCGTTAAATTTCTCTCGCCGTCCGTCGCGTTCATATCACCTCGCACTAAATTACCGCCGCTGCTCGTCGTATTTGCCTCGCCGCCCTTTGATTTGGGTGTTTTAAAGCCAAAATTCTCACAGCGATCTCCTCGAAAATCTTGGAAATAATATTTCTCGCGCTCACCTAAGCTTTCCACTCCTTTTTCGCACACTCGCTTAATATACGCCTCATGCGGATACCTTAGTCTGTTTGCCGCTAGGATATCGCCGGCATCCGCTTGCTTTACTAACTTAGCGATGCAGAC
>NZ_CALHHT010000033.1 GCF_938031315.1 uncultured Campylobacter sp. | reverse complement strand
AAGCTGCTGCGATGATGACGCCTACGCGACCATTTGAGTGCAGGTAGCCGTTTACCACGCCGTTTGCGCCCGCTTTAATCGTCTCAAATCTTCTAACGACTAAATTTTCGCCGATCGTAGCGATCTGGCTCTTTAAATGCTCATCAAATTTAACGCCGTTAATGACGCTGGAATTTAGCTCTTCGACACTGCTAATGCCCTTAGTTTGGATATGTAGAGTAGTATTTTTTACTAAATTTATAAAATTTTGATTTTTAGCCACGAAGTCGGTTTCGGAATTTATCTCGCTTATGGTTGCGATCTTGTGATCCGCGCTCACTTCGACGCTCACTAGACCCTCGCTAGCTAGGCGGTCGGCTTTTTTAGCAGCCTTTCCGAGGCCCTTTTCGCGAAGTAGATCGACGGCCTTATCCATATCGCCGTCTGTTTCAACCAAAGCCTTTTTGCAATCCATCATCCCCGCTCCGGTGCTTTCGCGGAGCTCTTTTACCATTTGTGCGCTGATTTCCATTACTCTTCGTCCTCGCTTACGTCAAAATCCTCTTCGCTCATCGCCTCGGCTACGACTTCCTCTTTCTCCTCGTCGCTGACGGCTTCGCTCTGCTCGCCATCCTCGCTCGCATCTTGATCGCGAAGCGCCTTGCCTTCGTTGATAGCCTCAGCCATCTCTTGGCAGAAAAGCTGAACCGAGCGGATCGCATCGTCGTTGCCGGGGATCGGGAAATCGACTACGTCCGGATCGCAGTTCGTATCCAAAGGCGCGATAACCGGCATTTTTAGGCGGTTAGCTTCCGCTACGGCGATCTTTTCTTTTACAACGTCGATGACGAAGATCATATCGGGAAGGCCTTTCATATTGCGAATGCCGCCTAGATAAAGCTCAAGCTTCTCTTTTTTGCGGCGAAGCATTAGCGCCTCTTTTTTGGTTAGTAAATTTATCGAGCCGTCCTCTTCCATAGTCTCGATTACTTCGAGCTTGCGGATCGATTGCTTGATAGTAGAAAAATTCGTCAGCATGCCGCCTAGCCATCTGTGGCTCACATAAGGCATGCCGCATTTTTCGGCGTACTCTTTTAGCGTCGCGCCAGCTTGTTTTTTGGTGCCTACGAAAAGTATCGTCTTACCCTCGGCAGCCGCGTCGCGCACGATATTATAAGTATAGCGGAAGTAGCGGATAGTTTTTTGTAGATCTATGATGTAGATACCTTTTCTCTCGCCGAAAATGAATTTTTTCATCTTCGGATTCCATCTGCGCGTTTGGTGTCCGAAATGAACGCCGCACTCTAGCAAATCTCTCATTGTTACCATGAGTTTTCTCCTTGTGGGTTGCCCCGAAATTTAGGTTTCTCCTCCACACCCGTTAACATTTGTTTTTGACAAACGCAACCAAATTTTAGGATTGGTGTGTGTGAATTGAAGCTGGGATTATATTTAAAATTTTATTAAAATAAGCTTGCGGCACGGCGAAATTTTACCGTGGCGAGCAACGTTTAAATTTAAGTTTTAAATATAACGGATCATAAATGGGGCTAAAAATTCAGCAAATTTTAATGGGGGGGGGTAAAATTTTACTAAATTTTGATTTAAGGAGTAAGAAATGAAAAAAAATAGTTTTAGTTGTGACACTGTCTGCTTGCGTAGCTCTTAGTGCTACAAGCATAGAAAAGGATTGTAATAAAGGGGATTCTACCTCTTGCACACTAGCAGGTAAAATGTATGAATTTGGAGTAGGAGCAAAAAAAGATTTCGCAAAAGCGGCTCAATTTTATAAAAAAGCTTGCGACGGAAACGACTATGAAGCATGCTCAAATTTAGGTACTTTATATAGCGAAGGGCAAGGAGAAGGCGTAAAACAAGATAGCAAAAAGGCTATAAAGCTTTATACTAAGGCTTGCGACGGCGGATATGCAGCAGGGTGTTCAAATTTAGGCGTTATGTATTCTAGAGGACAAGGAGTAGAAAAAGATTTCGTAAAGGCGGCGGCATATTTTAGAAGAGCTTGCGATGCAGGTTATTGGGACGGCTGCGGAAGATTTGGCGCGATTAGATATGCGGCATTCGACGATAAGCAAAAAGCAGTAGAATATTTCAAAAAAGCATGCGAACTAGGCAAAAATAGCGATGGAATAGGATATATATTAGAAGGCGAAAGTGAACAGTCTTGGCAACATTGGTGCGATAAATACGATGCATTAAGATAAGTTATTTTAAAGAGCGGGATTGCGCCTAGCTTTAAATTCTCCCGCTCATTTGATTTTCTTTCATTATCTCATCTTTGTCAAACTTCAAGCTTATATTTTTATCACAAACCCGCAGAAGCGCCCGGTAGTGCCGTCTCTGCGGTATGAAAAATGCCGCTCG
>NZ_CALHHT010000032.1 GCF_938031315.1 uncultured Campylobacter sp. | reverse complement strand
ATAATCTTGATTCTCACCCTTACCTAAATTATATAAAACACCCATATTGTAGCATCCTTTGGCCATTCCTAAATTGCAAGCTTTAGAATATAATTCGAACGCTTTCTTGTAATTTTGTTTTACACCACTGCCATCTTCATATGAAGCTCCAAGATTATAACACCCTTCGGCAATCTCCAAATCGCAGGCCTTAGAATAGAATTGATTTGCTTTTTGGTAGTCTTGCTTTACGCTGCCATCTCCTTTTTCGTATAAAACTCCAAGATTATGACAGCTTTCGCCATGTTTCAAATCGCAAGCTTTTGAAAGCAGTTCGATCGCTTTTTTGTAGTCCTGTTCTACGCCTTCGCCCGATGCATATAAAAGCCCGAGATTGTAGCATCCGCGGCCCTCTTTCAAATCGCAAGCTTTTGAAAGCATTTCGATCGCTTTTTTATAATCTTGCTCTACTCCTTTGCCCGAGTAGTATAAAACACCGAGATTGCCGCATCCTATGCTATTGTTTAAATCGCAGGCCTTAGAATATAATTCGCTTGCTTTTTTATAATCTTGTTCTACACCCTTGCCGTATTCGTATGATGCCCCTAAAGTGGCGCAACTCCAGTCATTATTCCAACTACAAGCTTTCGAGGTCAACTCTTTTACTTTTTCATAATCCTGCTTCACGCCATTCCCTGAATGGTATGCGACGGCGAGATCTACGCACGCTAAAATATTGTTGCTGTCGCATTCGTTTTGTAGTCTACTTATATCGGGAGCATCTTGCTCTACCGATGACGAAGTCGTGGATTGTGCCGACGATAAAGCAGCCGCCGCGATTAGCGCTAAAAATATCTTTTTCATAGATTGCTCCGTTTAAAATTTCGGCTATTTTATTTCATTTTCGCTTAATCTTTTGAAAATCAGCGAGCCCAAAGGGTTTTTAAATTTATCCGGCCGCGAGCTTAAAGGCGAAATTTAGCAAAAAGCGTTAAAATTAAGGGCAAATTTAAGGAGCGAAAATGAAAATTTTAAAAAGCACGAACGCAAATTTTAAAGAGGAGTTTGCGAGGTTAATGTGCCGCGGCGAGACGGATATGAGATCGGTAATGCCCGTCGTTAGCGGCATCATCGAGGAGATTAGAGCGCGCGGCGATGAGGCGCTAGCCGAACAGATAGAGAAATTTGACAGATGGCGCGTGCAGGGCGATCTGGCTATCACGCAAGAGCAGATGAGCCGTGCGTATGGAGGCTTAACCGCAGAGCTTAAGAATGCGCTTCAGATCGCATACGAGCGCATCTACGCTTATCATGAAAAGCAGCTTGAGAGAAGCTGGTTTAGCTTCGATCCAAGCGGCGCGATGCTTGGGCAAAAGATCACGCCGGTAGATCGCGCGGGGCTATATATCCCGGGCGGCAAGGCGGCGTATCCGAGCTCGCTTCTGATGAACGCGATCCCTGCAATCGTCGCGGGCGTGGAGGATATCAGCGTCTGCACTCCCGCCGTGGGCGGCGTCGTAAACGAGCTACTGCTTGCGGCGATGCATGTGCTGGGGATCAAAAAGGCCTACAAGGTGGGCGGCGCCAGCGCGATCGCGGCGATGGCATACGGCACGCGCACGATCGGCAAGGTCGATGTCATCACGGGCCCCGGGAATATCTTCGTCGCAACCGCTAAAAAGCTCGTGTTCGGCGACGTAAATATCGATATGATCGCGGGCCCTAGCGAAGTGGGCATCATCGCAAACGCCGCGGCAAATCCGCGCAACATCGCCGTGGATCTACTCAGCCAAGCCGAGCACGACGAGATCGCGAGCAGCTTTTTGATAAGCGACGATGAAAAATTCGCTCTTGCCGTCGCAGAGCATATCGAGCGCGAGCTTCCTACGCTCGCGCGTGAGCCCATCGCTCGCGCCAGCGTCGAAAACAAAGGCGCGATCATCATCGCGCGCGATATGAACGAGTGCGTGGAGCTGATGAACGAGCTTGCCGTCGAGCACCTCGAGATCGCGACCGAGAACGCCTACGAGCTGCTTCCGCGCATACGCCACGCAGGCGCGATATTTTTGGGCCATTACACGCCCGAAGCGATGGGCGATTACCTCGCAGGCCCTAACCACACGCTGCCGACCGGCGGAAGCGCTCGATTTTTCTCGCCTTTGGGGGTTTATAACTTCATCAAACGTAGCTCGATCATAGCGCTAAATAAGCGCGCCATAGATGAGCTCGGGGGCGCGTGCATGGCGCTAGCGGATGCCGAGGGGCTGGGCGCGCACAAAAAATCGGTGCAGATTAGATTTGAAGAGAAGTGATTTTGCGGCGGAGTAGCGCAATTGCGAAATGAAATTTTAAAAAAGTGGCTCAGGGCTTAAAATTTGCCCGCATATAGCTTAAGGCGGTTTGCATGCAGCTTAAAAATTGCGAAGCGAAATTTTAAAAAGCACCGACGGTAGTTGCGAAACCAAGAGCCGAAATTTTAAAATTTAAAGATGAGTTAAATTTTAAAAAACGTAAGCGTCGTGGCGAGAGTAAAAT
>NZ_CALHHT010000031.1 GCF_938031315.1 uncultured Campylobacter sp. | reverse complement strand
TGGATAATCTCGACGGGCGCAGCGTAAATCGCGCGCTAGAAGGGCTAAATTTTGCTAGCACGATCTTCATAGTATCCTCCAAATCGGGCGGCACGATTGAAACGATCTCGCTTTTTAAGGTCGTTTTGCAGCGTTTCGGAATTTCAGATTTAAAGACGCTAGCAAAAAATTTCATATTTATCACCGATGCAGGCTCGCCGCTTGATATCTTTGCGCGCGGGCACGGTGCCTGCGTGATAAATATGCCCGCTAACGTAGGCGGCCGTTTTAGCGTGTTAAGTGCGGTAGGGCTAGTGCCCGCAGTTGGGTTAGGTCTTGATGCAAGCGCGATGCTGCGAGGGGCTGCCGTCGCAAAAGAGCGGTATCTGGATGAAATTTTAGCAGGCGATCCCGCTAAAATCGCGGAGAATAAAATTTTACGAAAAGCTCATCACTACGCCACGCACAAAAGTGCGAAAATCAACGTCCTTTTTAGCTACGGCGATGCGCTGCGCGCATTGGGTGAGTGGTATGTGCAGCTCTGGGCGGAAAGCCTAGGTAAAAAGATCGGCTTTAGCCGCGAGGGACTTACTCCTGTAGGGCTTGTAGGCTCGCGCGATCAGCACAGCTTCCTTCAGCTCATAATGGACGGCGTAAAGGATAAGACCGTGACTTTCTTAAAGCTCACGGACAACGGCACTACGGACGCGGTACCTGGTATCAGTCTGCAAGGTCTTGAGGGCTGCGACTTCGTAAACGGCATGCGACTGGATGAGGTGCTAAATCTTCAGTGCGATGCTACGCTGCAAGCCGTGCTAAACGAGGGTATCAGCGTCGATCTAATCGAGGTTTCGCGGCTTTGTGAACAGAGCGTGGGCGAGCTATTTTACTACTTCGAGCTGCTAACCAGCGCTACTGGAGCGATACTGGGCGTCAGCACTTACGATCAGCCGGGCGTCGAGGTAGGCAAGAGAATTTTAAAATCGCTAGTTTTAAAATCGCAAGATTAGAATTTGCTGCGCTAGCTAGACGGAATTTCGTCGGTCTAAATTTTACCAAAGTCAGACTCTACTCGCACCCTATTTTGCTTGGGCAAAATTTTAGAATTTTAAAATTACCGCTGTGAAATTCTGCGCGTAAAATTTACGCCGCGGAATTTTGATTTCTCGCTACGAAGATTTGGAATTTTGTCGCAAAATTTCACGGCAGAATTCCAAGATTGCACCGCGAGG